>JAFAKB010000018.1 GCA_019235885.1 Candidatus Eremiobacterota bacterium
GTAGTAGGTCCCAAGGGTTGGGCTGTTCGCCCATTAAAGCGGTACGCGATCTGGGTTCAGAACGTCGTGAGACAGTTCGGTCCCTATCCGCCGTGGGCGTAGGAGATTTGAGGAGTGTCGACCCTAGTACGAGAGGACCGGGTTGAACGAACCGCTGGTGAACCGGTTGTCCCGCCAGGGGCATAGCCGGGTAGCTACGTTCGGATCAGATAAACGCTGAAAGCATATAAGCGTGAAACTGACTTCAAGATGAGATCTCAATCCCGCAAGGGTGAAGGGTCGTGGGAGACTACCACGTCGATAGGCCGGAGGTGGAAGGCGGGCAACCGCTGGAGCTGACCGGTACTAATCGCCCGGACACTTAATAAGTACGCCAATAGACAAAGAACGCAATTGCGTTTGGCCCATGGAAGTTCTTCTCTGTGCAGCTTTCGCCCGCGATAGCCTCGAGCTCAGGCTCGGCGTCGCGGTGCGGATCAAGTTTCTGGCGGTCATGGCGGCGGGGTTCCACCCGTTCCCATCCCGAACACGGCAGTTAAGCCCGCCAGCGCCGATGGTAGTCGGACCGCAGGGTCCCTCGAGAGTAGGACGCCGCCAGATAATCCGTAACGAAGAGCCCGCCGATCGGACGATCGAGCGGGCTCTTCGCGTTTTGTCAGTTTCTCGCGCCGGCCCTCAAAACTCGCGGACGATGGACGAGTCGGTAATCTGCGGATTGACGCTGGTCGGTTCAGCCATGGGTTCGGGCTCCGCCGGCGGTTCTGCCGCGTCGACCGTCGCGTCGGTTCCGATCCGTTTGCTCAGCCAGCGATAGCCGAAGTACGCGCCGACGGCAAAGCCGATGAGTGCGGCCGAGCGCAGCCAGCCGGGGCGGCCGCGATCTTCGTCCTCGTCGTCCTCGAGGTGGCCGCGCTCGTCGATCTGGTCGGCGGCGTTCCCGGCGACGGCGAAGGAGTGCGCGTCGTAGCGGTTCAGCTTCACGTTGACGTGCCAGCGTTCGCTCTCCGGGATCCCCAGCGCCTCGACGAGCACGTCGGTCAGCCGGTTGCGCAGCGCGAACCAGCTCTTCTCGTCGACTTCGGTCGCGCTCAGCTCGAGGTGCGTGTCCGGGATCGCGCCGTCGGCGACCAGCCGGCCCGCGATCGCGAAGTCGTGCGGCTCGAACGGCGTGAAGTGGACGCTGGTCCACTCCGCTTTCTGGTCGGCGAGGACGTCGAGGCAGGTCGCGGTGAGTTCGTCGGCCAGGTGGCGTTTCGTCTCCTCGTCGAGCGGGAGCGAGGACAGGCGCAGATACGGCATGCTCGCTTCGTACCCGCTCAGCGGACGTTCGCGCGGCGTGGCGGCGGTGCGAGCAGCTGCGAAGTGAGGAACCCGGCGACGATCAGGATCGCGGCCAGCAGCGCGCGGACCGCGAGCGAGAGCGCGTCGGTGGTGTCGGCTTGGAAAACGTAGAGCAGCGACTCGTACGAGATCGAGCCCGGCACGAGTACCAGCAATCCGGGGATCAGCACGACGGCTTGTGGGATGCGCAGGTAGCGCGCGGCCAGGTTGGTCGCGAGGCCGATCGCGAACGCGGTGACGAACGGCGTCGCTTGGGTGATCCCGAGGGCCGGCAAGAAGCGCGCGAGCGTGGCCGTCGCAAGACACGACGCGACGATCCAGCCGAGGTCGCGCAGCCGTGCGTGCAAGTTCAGCGCGATCCCGCCCGCCATCAAGATCGGCGCGAGCGCGGTTGAAACCGCCGTGAGGTGTCCGGGGCTAACCGTCGGGCCGTTGAGAACCGCGTTGCCGGTCAGCCCGGTGCCGAGCGCGAAGCCGCAGCCGAGCGCGAGCAGCGTCACCAGCACGCCGCCCAGGCGCGCCGTCCCCGAGACGAGGTTGCGGTTCGCGAGCTCGTTCAGCGCGGTGGTCAGCGAGTAGCCCGGAAGCAATTGCACGACGCCCGCGATCAGTACGACGTAGAGCGAGATCGGCGCGACGAAGTGCTCCCACAGCCCGACGATCACGGTGGCGACGAACGCGGCGCTGATCTCGAAGACGCGGTCGACGCGGCGCGAGCGCTCGCCGGCGGCGGCGATCCCGCCGATCGCGACGCCGATCAGCGCCGAGACCATCACCTCGCCGCTCGCGCCGCCGAGCAGCAGCGCGGTTCCCGTCGAGAGCAGCGCGTACGCCAGCACCGAGCGCAGCGCCGGTGCGGCCTGCACGGCCGTGTCGATCGCGCGAACGTCGGCCAGCGCTTCGGCGGCGCTGCACCGGCCACGCCGCAACGCGTCGACGACGCCTTCGAGCAGCGCCAGCTTGCGCAGATGCACTTTCCCCGGCTCGAGGCGCAGAATGATGAGCCGCTGCTCGAAGGCCGGCCCGGTCGCCAGCATGAGGCTGGTCGGAAGCGCGTTGACCTGCAGCTCGACCCCGCATGAGTGCGCGACGCTGCTCAGCGTCTCCTCGAGCGCGTCGGTCGTGATTCCCGCCTGGTGCAGCCCGCGGCCGAGCGCCAGGAGCAGCTCCGTGCGGTCGTCGTGGACGTCCACGCTCGCCCGCTTTTGCGCCCGGGGTTCGCCGCTCCGCCCGCGGAAGATGCGCGCATGGCCTTCTACGTTCGCCAAGGTCGTCTGCCCGAGAAGCGGCACATCCAGTTCCGCGCCCCCGGCGGCGGGTTGTACGCCGAGGAGCTGATGTCGACCAAGGGCTTCGAGAGCGTCTACTCGCTGGCGTACCACCTGCGCCCGCCGACCGCGACGCTCGACGTGCAGCCCTGGGAGCGCCCGATGGTGCGCTTCCTGCCGAACGATCCGGTGCGCAACCGCCACTGGTTCACCGGCCGCACGGCGACGACCGGCGACGCGGTCGAAGCGCGCGTCCCGCTGGTCGGCAACGACGACATCGTGCTCTCGACGGCCGTCGTCACGGAGCCGATGGAGTTTTTTTTCCGCAACGCGAGCGGCGATGAGATGCTGTTCGTGCAGAGCGGTGAGGGCGTGCTGGAAACGCCGTTCGGCACCATCGAGTACCGCGCGCACGACTACCTCTACGTGCCGATGGGGACGACGTACCGCCTGCAGCCGCGAACGCCGGCGACGCTGCTCGTCGCGGAGTCGTCGGGCCAGATCACGATCCCGCGCAAGTTTCGCAACGAGTTCGGCCAGCTCGCCGAGCACGCGCCGTACTACGAACGCGACTTCCGCGCGCCGGTGCTGCAGGATCCGATCGACGCGGTCGGCGAGTTCGACGTGCGCGTCACCGCGAAGGGCCGGCACGCGAAGTACGTCGTCGCGCACCACCCGTTCGACGTCGTCGGCTGGGACGGCTTCTGCTATCCGTGGGCGTTCAACGCCGACGAGTTCGCGCCGGTGACCGGGAAACTGCACCAGCCGCCGTCCTCGCACCAGATCTGGGACGCGCCGGGCGCGGCGTTCATTCTGTTCGCGCCGCGGCTGTTCGACTACCATCCGCTGGCGGTGCCGGCGCCGTACAACCATTCCTCGGTCGACTGCGACGAGATCATCTACTACGCGTCGGGAAACTTCATGTCGCGCCGCGGGATCGAAGAGAAGTCCGTGACGCTGCACGCCGCCGGCGCGCCGCACGGCCCGCAGCCGGGCGCGGTCGAAGCCTCGCTCGGAAAGAAAGCGACCGACGAGCTCGCCGTCGCGATCGACGCGTACGGCCCGCTGCGCGTCGCGGAAACCGCGAGCGGCGTCGAGGACGCGAGCTACTTCAAGAGCTGGGCCGCGCAGCCGGCAGGCGCGTAGCGCGCCGCGAAACCCCGGCTTCCGCGGGGTGGTACTGGGAACCGTGGACTCCGTAGCTCAGCATGCCGAGGGCGACGGCGGCGCGCGTTCCCGCGAGCTGCGGCGCTTTCTGCGCTCCCGCCGCGCGGCGCTCTCGCCGTCCGAGGTCGGGCTGCCCGCCGCGAAAGGCCGCAGAGCGCACGGGCTGCGCCGCGAGGACGTCGCCGAGCTCGCCGAGATCAGCGTCGGCTGGTACGGTCAGTTCGAGGTCGGGCGCGCGGCGAACGTCTCGCCGCGCACGGTCGAGACGATCGGCCGCGTGCTGCAGCTCGGGACGACGGAGATGGCGTACCTCATGCGGCTCACCGGCGTCGAAGATTCTTCCGCGCCGGTCGGCGTCGCCGAGCAAATCGCGATCGGCGCGGCCGAGCACGTGCTGCGCACGTTCACCGGCGGGCCGGCGCACGTGATGGACCGCTACTATAACGTCGTGGCCGTGAACGAAATCGCGCGGACGCTGATGACGGTCGAGCCCGGCACCAACATCGCCCGCAAGCTGTTCTACAACGAGAACCGCCAGCGGCTCTTCCCCGACTGGGACGTCGTTGCGGCGAGGTTCGTCGCCGGCGCGCGGCTGCGCTATCCGCTGATGGTCGGCGATCCGCAGTACGAGGCGCTCATTGCCGAGCTGCGCGCGGAGAGCGAGGAGTTCGCGCGCTTGTGGGACGCCGGCGACCTCGGCAGCCCCTACGGCGATATCGTGCGCGTCGCGCCGGAAGGCGGGCCCATCATCACGCTGACCTGGGCGATCTTTCCGCTGCCGGACACCGAGCACGTCATGGTCCTCTCGCCGGCGGTCGACGCGGCGAGCCAGGCTCGCATGCAGGCGGCGCTGAGCGCGCTCCGCGCTAATGCACACTGAGAGTGTCTTCGTCGCGCAGCCGGCGCGGCGTACGATGCGTGCATGTTCACCACCGTTCTCCCCACCCTCCTCGCCGCCGCCGCGCTGAGCACGCAGACCGTGAACCCCAGCACCGCCGCGACGACCATCGCTGCCAACGCCCCCGCCGCCGAAACGACGGCGATCACGACCACCGCGCCGAAGAAGAAGCACGCAGCGCGCATCCCCGGCACGTTCGAGGTCACCGCGGAAAGCGACGTCCTCGCAGGCGCGCAGGCGCTCTACGTCGTCCGCAGCGGCGACGGCGCGTAGCTCACGCTGAACGGGGTCCGGGCGGCGCGTTCGCACGATCGCCGCTCGGACCGCTCGCCGGCGCTCCCAGCGCAAACCGCGCCAGCGGTTCGTAGCGCGCGCCGGCGCGTTCCGTGAACGATCGGTAGAGCGCGAGCGATGCGATCGTGACCGGAGCGATCTTCGGCGCCGGCACGGACGGCAGCGCGGCGCGCCCTTCCGCGCGCGCGAGCGTGACGTGCGCGTCGGTGTGCCGGTCGAAGACGAATCCGAGGACCGAGAGCGCGCTGCGCACGACGCCGCACAGCGTCGCGAACCGAGGTTGCGGCGCGTGCGATCCGACCCATACGATCCGCACGCGCCGTTCGTTCGGAAACGCGCCGACCGCGTCGAGCGGAATCTCTAGCGCGCTCGCGCGCGCGACCGCGTCGCGAATCGCCGACGCCACCTCTGGAACGCGCGATTCCTCGACCGCGCCGACGAACGCGACCGTGAGATGGTAGTTCTCCGGCGGGACCCACTTCGCGGCGAAACCTTTCGCGCGCAAGGCGTCCGCGACGCGCGCGCACGCGGCCCGCGCCGCATCGTCGATCTCCGCGGCGACGAAGAGCCGCCACCGCGGCGCGCGCGGCGTCTCCGCGCCGTTCACGGCCATGACGAGTTCGTTTTACCCCGGCATCACCGGGGAAACCGGACACGCGGCCAGAAAGGAGCAGCATGCCCTCGTACTACCTGATCCCGATTCTCCTCGTCGTCATGAGCGTCGGCCTCACCGCGCTGATCTACTGGGGCAGCTTCGTGGAGGAGCGCCGGAACAAGAGCCGCGCCTAGCGGCGCTGGATCGCGTCGAGGAGCGTGACGATCCGCCGGTCGGGCAGCCGGTCGGCGTCGACGCCGTAAAGCAGCATGATGCGCCGGTTCAGCTCTTCCGGCTCCGGAAAGTCGTCAAGCGTGCTTTCATCGGAGATGAAGGCCCATTCCATCTGAAGGACGCGCGCGACGAAGTCGTCCCGAAGCGCTCCGAACGCCTCGATGCGGTCCGACGCCGCAAACTCAATCGGCTGCCAAGTCCCCGGACGCGGCAGCGGCTTTTCATTTTGAAACTGCTCGAATCTTGTGCGCAGGTCGGCACGAGCGGCGTCGGCTGTTAGGCCCATACCGACCAAGAACATCCCTTCGATCCGTGCCGCGTACGGTGGCCGCCACGTGCCGCGTTCATCCGGCGCCGCGGCCCGGTCGCGCTGAGCGTTGATGACGACGGGATAATCGTCGAGCGTCCACGTTCGGCGAAAGAACGAGCGCACGAAGTACCACAGCATGCGCGGCCGAAATAGCCTCTTCATAGACAGCGCTTCGGTACGTTTTGCCTACGAGACGCAGTGAAAGAGATACAACAGGCGCCCCCGAAAAGCGCCTGTCGTATTACTGATGCTTGCAGATCGCTACGCGACGTGCGCCGGGGCGAGCTCGTGAGCTTGGAGCACCAGACCGGGCGTGATGATGTGCTTGTTCATGCCGAGCGTCGAGGGGTCGATGCCGAGCGCGAGGCCGACGAGCTGCGGGAGGTGGAAGATCGGCAGGTCGGTGCGGCCCCAGCGGGCGACCGCGTCGGCCTGGTAGCCGTCGAGCGCGAGATGGCAGAGCGGGCACGGCGTGATCACCGCTTCCGCGCCGGCGTCCTTCGCCATGCGCATGTTCTGTCCGACCATGTTCGCGGCGATCCCGTCCTTCTCGAGCTGGACGTGGAAGCCGCAGCAGCGCGTGCGGCCGGCGTAGTCGACCGCTTCGCCGCCGAGCGCGACGATCAGGTCTTCGAGCGAGTGCGGGTTGCGCGAGGACTCCCAGCCGTTCACCGACTCCGGGCGGATGATGTGGCAACCGTAGAACGCGGCGACCTTCAGGCCGTTGAGCGGGCGGACGACCATCTTTTTCAGCTCGTCCAAGCCGATGTCGTCGATGAGCAGCCACAGCAGGTGGCGCACCATCACGGTGCCGTCGTACTTCGCGCCGAACTTGCCCAGGATCGCGTTCGCCTGCCCCATGTGGCCTTCGTCTTCGAGCAGCTCTTTGTTCGCCGCGCGCATGTGACCGGTGCAGGTCGAGCAGATCGTGATGACGTCGTCGAGTCCGAGCGCTTCGGCTTGCGCGTACGTGCGCGCGTTCAGCACGCGGGCGACGTCGCGGTTCGTGTCGTTCAGCACCGAGGCGCCGCAGCACGATGCGGCGGTCAGCTCGACCAGCTCGATCCCGAGCCGCTCGGCGAGGAGCATCGTCGAGTTGAACAGCTCCTTGCACGACTCTTTGGCGACGCAGCCGGGGAAGAACCCGTACTTGCGCATCTGCGCCGACTTCGACTTGCCCTTGATGACGGGCTTGTCCAGCGTGGCAGTCATTATAGCGTCGGAGCCTCCAGGGTTTCGAAGATGGTCCGAATCTCGTCGACTTTCGGAACGGGCTTCAGGAACAGCGGCGGAATCTTGCCGGCGAGCGCGAGGCGGATGCCGAGGGGCGCGACCTTGATCAAGCCGCGGATGTTGAAGCGCCCGACGGTCCCTTGAATGACCTCGGTCTCGTGCAGCATCCCGGTCGCCTTGACCGTTTTCGCGACGACGAGCGCGTGGCGCGGGCCGGGCGCGTCGGTGAGTCCTTCCTCGATCGTCGCGCGCTTCACCGCGATGATGTCGTCGTGCGGGTCGACGTGCTTGGGACAGTACGAGCACGCGTAGCAGTGCGCGCACAGCCAGAGATAATCGTCGCTGATCTGCGCGGCGCGCTCCTTGCGCTTGCTGTCGCGCACGTCCTCGATGAAGCGGTACGCGTACGCGATCGCGGCCGGGCCGGCGAACGCGGGGTCGACCGAGACGACCGGGCACAGCGCGTAGCAGGTCGCGCACAACACGCAGTTCGCGACGGCGACCAGCTTCTTCATGTCCTCGGGCGAGACGCGCCGCTCGGTCGCGTGCTCTTCGTCCTTGTCCGCGGGCTGCAAGTACGGTTTGAGCCGCGTGTACTTGTCCCAGAACGGGTCCATGTGGACGACGAGGTCCTTCATGGGCTGGAAGTTCGGCATCGGGTCGACCGCGATCGAGCGGTCCGACCGGAGCACCGAGCGAACCGGCGTCTTGCACGCCAGGCCCGTCGTGCCGTTGATGTTCATCGAGCACGAGCCGCAGATCGCCGAGCGGCACGAGCGCCGGAACGTGATCGAGCCGTCGATCTCGGCCTTCGCGTGCTCGAGCGCGTCGAGCACCGTCACCGTTTCCGGCAGGTCGGTGATCTCGACCCGGTCGCGGTGCGGAACCTCGTCGGTCGCCTGATCGAAGCGGAAGATGTCGAGCGTGTAGGCCATTGATTAATACGTCCGGACCGTGGGCTGCCACTTGGTGACGACGACCGCGCGCGAGTAGTCGGGCTCAGGGTCGCTCGTCGGACCTTGGTAGCGCATCAGCGTGTGCTTCATCCAGTTCTCGTCGTCGCGATCCGGGAAGTCGGTCCGCGCCTGCGCGCCGCGCGACTCCTGGCGGTTGATCGCGCCGAGCATCACCGGCTGCGCGATGTCGGTGAGGAACTCGGTCTCGAGCGCGCCGACCAGGTCGGTGTTGAATGTCTTCGACTTGTCCTGCACCGTCATCGTCTGCGCCATCGCGCGCGCCTGGCGCAGCTCCTCCATCCCGGCGCGCAGGTCGGCGTCGTTGCGGAAGATGAAGGCGTGGTCGCTCATCGCGTCGTTGACCGCCTTGCGCACGTGGCTGTGGCGCTCGCCGCCGCTGCGCGCGAGGATGCCGTCGATGCGGTCCTGCTCGCGCTGCAGCGTCCGGGTGCTCGGCTTCACCTCGCCGACCTTCGCGACGTAGTCCGCCGCATGGCGCGCCGAGCGCGCGCCGAAGACGATCGTCTCGAGCAGCGAGTTGCCGCCCAAGCGGTTCGCGCCGTGCACCGAGACGCAGGCGCACTCGCCCGCCGCGTACACGCCGGGGACGCGCGTCGCGCCGAACTTGTCGGTCTCGACCCCGCCCATCGCGTAGTGCATGCCGGGCAGGATCGGGATCGGCGTCTCGATCGCGTCCTTGCCGGTCGCGTCGAGCGCGAGCTCGCGAATCTGCGGCAGGCGCTCGAGAATTTTCTCGCGCCCGAGATGGCGCAGGTCGAGGAAGACGCAGCCGTCGACGCCGCGGTCTTCGAGGATCTCAGTCCACTCCGCGCGGCTGACGACGTCGCGCGAGGCGAGCTCGCCTTTGTTCGGCGCGTACTTGAACATGAAGCGCTCGCCATCCTTATTCAGGAGGTACGCGCCTTCGCCGCGCGCCGCTTCCGAGAGCAGCACGCCGTTCTCTTTGAGCGAGGTCGGGTGGAACTGGACGAACTCCATGTCCATCAGCGGGATGCCGGCGCGGTACGCGATCGCCATCCCGTCGGCGGTCGAAGCGTAGCCGTTCGTCGTCTTGCGGTAGACGCGCCCCAGCCCGCCGGTCGCGAAGATCGTCGCCTTGGCGGTGACCAATTCCAGCTCGCCGTTGCGCATGTTGTACGCGACGATGCCGCTGCCGATGCCGTCCTCGACGCAGAGCGCGGTGGCGAAATACTCTTCGTACACTTTGACGCCGAAGCGCTCGAGCTGTTCCCAGAGCGTGTGCAGGATGACCAGGCCGGTGACGTCGGCGGAGAAGCAGGTGCGCGCCGAGCCGGCGCCGCCGAACGGGCGCTGCGCGATCCGGCCGTCGGGCATGCGTGAGAAGATGCAGCCGCGGTGCTCCAGCCAGATGATCTGGCGCGGCGCGTCCTCGGCCATCGCCTCGATCGCGTCCTGGTCGCCCAGGTAGTCCGAGCCCTTCACGCAGTCGAACGCGTGGTTCTCCGGCGAGTCGTCCTCGCGGTTTCCGAGGGCTGCGTTGATGCCGCCCTGCGCAGCCCCGGAATGGCTCCGGACCGGATGCATCTTGGAGACGATCGCAACGTCGGCTCCGCGTTCCGCCGCTTCGACCGCGGCCCGCATCCCTGCCAGCCCGCCGCCGATCACGACGATGTCGTGCTTGATCACCTGTGGTGTTTGTGCCCCTCTGAGCGAGGTGTATCCGACCTAGTCTAAGCGGAAATGGTTTCCGCGGCGCACCACCTTCGTCGCACGCCGTCGCCGCCCCGGCGGGACGGTGTGTCTTAGGCCGGTTCGGGGGCGAACCGGAACCGGTTTTTCCCCGCCTGCTTCGCCTCGTACAGCGCCCGGTCGGCTGCGGCGAAGAGGGTGGTCGCGTCGGCCCCGTGGCGCGGGAAGAGGGCGACGCCGGCGGAGCAGCACAGCGCCGTGCGCGCGAGCGAGCCGTAGAGCCGGCGCAAGGCCGCCTCCGCGCCGATCCGGTCGCTCTGCGTCATCACCAGGACGAACTCGTCGCCGGCGTAGCGGGCCACGATGTCGCCGCGGCGAGCCCCGGAGCCCAGGACGCCGGCGAAGGCCCTGAGCGCCTCGTCGCCGCCGGCGTGTCCCTGCGAGTCGTTGATCTGCTTGAGGTCGTCGAGATCGAGGATCACGAATGCCAGCGGGGCGCCGTACCGCTCGGCGTTGTGCAGCTCGCGCTCCAGCAGCTCGGTCAGGGCGCGGCGGTTGGCGAGCCCGGTCAGGGGATCGGTCGAGGCCAGCTGCTGGGTCTCTTCGAGCAGGCGCTTGGTCTCGCTGTAGAGGCGAGCGTTCTCCATCGCGATCGCAGCCTGGGCGGCGAAATCGAGCAGCATCCGGAGCTGGGTCTCGCCGACCTCGGGCGTGTCCGGCTGGTCGACGTAGAGGATGCCGCGCACGGTGTTGCGGCTGACCAGCGGGAGCATGCAGAACGTGCCGTTCGCGTCGTGGAGCGGGCTGTCGCCGTCGGCCGGGATGCCGAAGGCGAACTCGGACGTCCCGGCGACCATCGCCTCGAAGGCCGGCGAGCGGCGCATCGCCTCGGGGTCGGGGCTGGCGATGACCGAGCCGCCGGCGGTCGTCTCCAGCCGCCGGCTCGGAATCCCGTCGCGGACCTCGAAGAGGACGACGCGGCCGAACCGGAGCGCTTCGTGGACGCCGCGCAGAACCGTGGCCAGGATGTCGTCGATCTCGAGCGTGGAGTTCATCGTCGAGAAAACTTGCTGCAGGACGAACAGCTCGGCGTTCTGCTGCGCGTACTCGTCGCGCTCCGCCTCCAGCATCGCCACACGGCGGCGCAGCTCCGCGACTTCTTCGCGGAGGTCCATCAGCTCGTCGTCCGTCCGGTGGTGGAGCATG
Source organism: Candidatus Eremiobacterota bacterium (assembly GCA_019235885.1). Lineage (GTDB taxonomy): Bacteria > Vulcanimicrobiota > Vulcanimicrobiia > Vulcanimicrobiales > Vulcanimicrobiaceae > Vulcanimicrobium. Next base: position 11,174 of record JAFAKB010000018.1, read on the forward strand.
GGGGAACTTCCGTGTTCTGGAAACGCTTGGTCACGTTCGCAGGGTGCCGGTAGACTTCTCAGGTATCTTGTGAGTTTCCCGCGCCCGCCTCGTCCCTCGTAGGTAGACTTTCCGTTGAGTTCGTTCGTCCATCTGCACGTCCACAGCGAGTACTCGCTCTTGGACGGTGCGTGCCGCGTCGAGTCCCTGTGCAAAAAGACGGCGGACGAGGGGGCGCCCGGGATCGCGCTGACCGACCACGGCGTGATGTTCGGCGCGGTCGAGTTCTACGACACGGCCAAGGACGCCGGCCTGACCCCGATCATCGGCTGCGAGGCCTACATCGCGCCGCGCGGCCGGTTCGACCGCACGGTCCGGGACGAGGCCCACGTCACGCTGCTCGCCGCCAGCGACGCCGGCTACAAGAACCTCACCACGCTGATCTCCAAAGGCTTCCTCGAAGGCTACTACTACAAGCCGCGGATCGACCTCGATCTGCTCGCGGAGTGCCACGAGGGGCTCATCGTGCTCTCGGGCTGCATGTCTTCGCTGGTCTCCGCGCCGCTGCTGAAGAACGACTACGAGACGGCGAAGAAAAACGCCAGAGTCTTCGGCGAGATCTTCGGCGACCGCTTCTACGTGGAGATCATGCGCCACGGGATGCCCGAAGAGGACGTCATCAACGAGGGCCTGATCAAGATCGCGCGCGAGCTGAACTATCCGCTGGTCGCGACGAACGACTCGCACTACCTGGCGCAGTCGGACGCGCAGGCGCACGACGTGCTGCTCTGCATCGGCACCGGCAAGACGGTCCAGGACACCAGCCGGATGAAGTTCTTCTCCGACCAGTTCTACGTGAAGTCGGCGGAAGAGATGCGCGAGCTGTTCGCCGACGTCCCGGAGGCGTGCGACAACACGCTCGAGATCGTCAAGCGGATCGACATCAAGATCCCCAAGAAGGTCTTCTACCTGCCGGATTATCCGGTGCCGAAGACGCCGGCGGAGGACGTCGCCGGCGTGCTGGCGGCTCGGCAGCCGGCCGCGCCGGCGGACGTCCCGTCGTTCGGGGCGGCGGGCTTGTTCGACGGCGACGGCTCGCGCTGGGGCGCCGAGGCGGATTCGAACCGCGAGATCGCTCTGTCGGCCGAGGAGTATCTGCGGCTCGTCTGCGAGCAGGGTTTGGTCGAGCGCTACGGCGCGGAGCGGGCGAAGCACGACGCCGCGCTGCGCGAACGGATGGAGTACGAGCTCGGCGTCATCAACACGATGGGCTTCGCGTCGTATTTCCTGATCGTGTGGGACTTCATCAAGTACGCGCGCGACCGCGACATCCCGGTCGGCCCCGGGCGCGGCTCGGCGGTCGGCTCGGTGGTCTCGTACTGCCTGAAGATCACCGATCTTGATCCGCTCAAGTTCGGGCTCATCTTCGAGCGCTTCCTGAACCCCGAGCGCATCTCGATGCCGGACATCGACACCGACTTCTGCGTCGAGCGGCGCGACGAAGTCATTCGCTACGTCGTCGAGAAGTACGGCAAGGACCGCGTCGCGCAGATCGTCACGTTCGGAACGATGGCGGCGCGCGCGGCGGTCCGCGACGCGGGCCGGGCGCTCGGCGTGCCGTTGCCCGATGTGGATCGCGTGGCGAAGCTGATCCCATCGGGGCCGATGGGCCTCTCGATCCCGAAGGCGCTCGAGCAGATTCCGGAGCTCGGGCTGCTGTACCGCAACGACCCGCAGATTCGCAAGCTGCTCGACACCGCGAAGTCGATCGAAGGGCTGGCCCGTCACGCGTCGACGCACGCGGCCGGTGTCGTGATCTCGAAGAACCCGCTGACCGAGCACGTACCGCTGGTCCGCATCGGCGACGGCGACGTGAACACGCAGTACGACATGAACATGGTCGAGCGCGTCGGCCTGCTGAAGATGGACTTCCTCGGGCTGCGCAACCTCACCGTGATGAAGGCCGCGATGGACGAGATCCGCCGCACGGTGAATCCCGAGTTCGACATCGCCACGATCCCCGACGACGACCGCAAGACGTACGACCTGATCAGCAGCGGCGAGACGCTGGGCATGTTCCAGCTGGAGTCCGAGGGGATGAAGCGGGTCTGCGTCGAGCTCAAGCCCTCGCACATCGGCGACATCATCGCGCTGGTCGCGCTGTACCGGCCCGGGCCGATGGACTGGATACCGGACTACATCGCCGCCAAGCACGGCCGCAAGACGCCGACGTACATCCATCCGAAGCTGGAAGCGATTCTTTCGGAGACCTACGGGATTGCCGTATACCAGGATACCGTGATGAAGATCGCACGAGAGCTGGCCGGCTTTTCGATGGGGCAGGCCGACGAGCTGCGCAAAGTCGTCGGCAAGAAGCTCAAAGACCAGATCCCGGTGTACCGCAAGAAGTTTCTGGACGGCTGCGCCGCGAACGGCATCGCCAACGATGTCGCGGAGCAGATCTTTGCGTTCATCGAACCGTTCGCCGGCTACGGCTTCAACAAGGCCCACGCCGCGGCGTACGGCTGGATCGCGTATCAGACGGCGTATCTGAAAGCGAACTATCCGCTGCAGTACTTCGCGGCGCTGATGTCATCGGTGCGCGACAAGACCGACAAGCTCGTCGAGTACATCGACGAGGCCAAGAAGATGGGGATTCAGGTCCTCCCGCCGGACGTCAACGCCTCGCTGGTCGACTTCGCGGTCGTCGGTGACTCGATTCGGTTCGGGCTGGCGGCGGTGAAGGGCGTGGGCGAAAGCGCGGTGCGCGCGATCCTCGACGCGCGCGACGCCGGCGGCCCGTTCGGCGATCTGTTCGAGATGGTCGAGCGAGTCGATCTGCGGGCGGTGAACCGCAAGGTGTACGAGGCGCTGATCAAGTGCGGCGCGCTGGACCCGCTGCCCGGCAACCGCGCGCAGCTGCTCGACGCGCTCGACGCGGCGCTCGACGTGGCGGCGCGCGAGGCGCGCGACCGCGAGTCGGGCCAGGCCTCGCTGTTCGGGATGATCGAGGAGCCGCATCCCGCGCTCAAGCCGTCGTTGCGGCCGCTGCCCGCGCCAAGCACGATGGAACAGCTCGCCTGGGAGAAGGAGACGCTCGGGATCTTCGTCTCGGGTCACCCGCTCGCCGATGTCGCCGACGCGCTCGCGCGCACCGGCGCGGTCCCGATCCGCGATCTCCGCAGCTACGAAGACGACAGCCAGGTGAAGATCGCCGGGCTGATCACCGCGGTCCGGCGCACGCTGACGAAGGCGCAAGCGCAGATGCTGGTCGCGACCGTCGAAGACATGAGCGGCGCGATCGAGTGCGTCGTCTTTCCGAAGCAGTACGCCGACCTGCAGATGAAGTTCCACGAGGACGAGATCGTCATCATCACCGGACGCCTGCGCCTGCGCGAGCGCCGCGGCTCGACCCCTGGCGAAGAAGTCCCGCTGGAGCTGAACGTCTCGGTGAACGATGTGCAGCCGTTCGACCGCAACAGCGTCCGCACCGCGCCGCCGCCTCCGGACGGCTGGCACGTCACGGTGACCTCGCGCGAGCACATCGACTCGCTCGCGCTCTTGGTGTCGGAGTGGACTGGCCCCACACCGCTCGTGCTGCACATCAACGGCTCGACCGTGATGCGCCGCGTCGCCGCGGACCGCCGCGTCCGCGAGCGGCTCGTCTCGATCGTCGGCGAAGCGAACGTGAGCGAAGGCGCGCCGTGACGACAAGGCCGGGAACGGCCCGGCTGCCGTGAGGCTTCCGGCCGGGGTTCGGGACTGGCTGCCGCACGAGCTGGCGCGCAAGCGCGAGGTCGAGCAGCAGATGCGCGCGGTGTTCGGGCGCTGGGCGTACGAGGAAGTGCAGACGCCGATCATCGAGCGGTTCGATGTGCTCGAGCGCGGGCTCGGTGAAGAGACGACCGAGCTGCTGTTTCATTTCAACGACCGGCGCTCGACGGCGCTGGCGCTGCGGCCGGAGATGACGACGCCGGTCGCGCGGCTCGTGTCGACGCGGATGCGCGAGGCGCCGCTGCCGCTGCGGCTGGCGTACGTCGCGCCGGTCTTCCGGTACTACGAGCAGCCACAGGAAGGCCGGATGCGCGAGCTGACGCAGGCCGGCGCCGAGCTGATCGGCGCGGCCGGGATCGACGCCGACGCGGAGACGCTGTTCATGGCGATCGAGGCGCTCGACGAGATCGGGTTGCGCGACGCGCGGTTCGACGTCAACGACGCGCGGGTCGTCGACGGCATCCTCGAGGGCGTCGGTCTGGACGAGGACGCGGCGCGCGAGGCGAAGGAGCTCATCAAGACGCGCAACCTGGTCGCGCTGCGCAAGTTCGAGCGCTCGGCGCTCGTGGAGTTCGCGCAGCGGCGCGGCGGACACGAGGCGATCGAAGCCGCGCGCGGGATTTGCCGCACGCCGGCGTCGCGCGCGGCCCTCGACGAGCTGCATGCGTTGCTAGAGCGCGCCGCGGCGCTGGGATACGGAAAGCGCGTCACGGTCGACTTCGCGCTGCTGCGCGACCTGGACTACTACACCGGCTTTCTCTTCGAAGGCTACGTCGAAGAGATCGGGTTCTCGCTGTGCGGCGGCGGGCGCTACGACTCGCTGCTGCCGCGGCTCGGGTTCGACGTGCCGGCGGTCGGCTGGACGGCCGGCGTCGAGCGGCTGCTGATCGCGCTCGAGCGGCGCGGGAAGTACTTGCGGCGGCGCCGGCATCGCATCGACGTGCTCGTCGCGGGCTCGGACGTGGTCGCGGCGCGCGAGCGTGCGGCCGGAAACGTCGTGCGGTATGCGGGGGCGGACGCGGGCGATGAAGCGCTCGTCGAAGAGGCGCGCGCGCACGACATCCCGCGCGTCGTCATCGCGGTCGACGGAACGGTGCGCGAGCTGCGGGTCGGGCCGCGCGTCGGCGATTTGCCGGCCCCGCGCACGCCCTCGAACTGGGACGCGCGATGAGTCGTCCGGCGCGGGCCGTGCGGGACGAGCTGACGGTCGCGCTGCCGAAAGGGACGCTGTACCGCGAGTCGGCGGCGCGGCTGCGCAGCGCGGGAATCGATGTTCCGGACGATGTCGGGCGCAAGCTGACCGTTCGCACGTCGGACGGCACGACGCTGCTGTTTCTGCGGCCGACCGACGTTCCGGCGTACGTCGAGTTCGGCTCGGCGGATTGCGGGATCGTCGGCAAGGATGTGCTCTGGGAGACGGACCGCGCCGTCGCCGAGCTCGCCGATCTCGGATTCGGATACTGCCGTTTGGTCGTCGCCGGGCGGCGGATTGACCGATATCACGACGGCGCGCCATATCCGACGTTTCTGCGCGTCGCGACGAAGTTCACGCGCTCGGCGGAGTCGTTCTTCGCGGACCGCGATCTACCGGTCGAATTGATTCCGCTGCACGGGTCGGTCGAGCTCGCGCCGCTGGTCGGGCTCGCCGATCTGATCGTCGACCTCGTCGCGACCGGAACGACGCTGCGCGAACACGACCTCGTCGTCGTCGAAGAGATCGCCGAGAGCACCGCGCGCTTCGTCGTCAACCCGGTCCGCTTCCGCGCGAAGTACGAAGCGATCACCAGACTCCTCGACCGCCTCACCACCGTCAGCGCGCCGTCGTGAAGAGCGTCGAGGCGAGCGCGCCGTCGTGAAGATCGTCGACGCGAGCGACGTCGCGGCGCTGCGCGGGTTGTATGCCGGCGGTTGGGATCCGCCGCGCGCAGTCGCCGAGCGCGTTCGGGCGATCATCGACGACGTACGGACGCGCGGCGACGAGGCGCTGGTCGAGTACACGCGCCGCTGGGACTATGATGGCGCGTCGCTCGCGAAGCTGCGCATCGACGTGCCGTCACGGAAGAACGCGCGCCACCTCGTTCCGGAGCAGATCGCTTCGGGCCTAGAGCTGGCGCGCGAGCGCATCGCGGAGTTTCACGCCAGACAGCTCCCGCAGCCGATCGACTACCACGCTCACGATCTGACGCACTACGCGTTTCTCGCCCGGCCGCTCGGGGCGATCGGCGCGTACGTCCCCGGCGGCAGCGCGCCGCTGCCCTCGACGGTGCTCATGACGGTCGTGCCGGCGAAGGTCGCCGGCGTCGAGCGCGTCGTCGTGACGACGCCGCCGCAGCGCGACGGGCACGTCAACCCCGCGGTGCTCTACGCCTGCGCGCTCACCGAGGTCGACGAGCTGTACGCGGTCGGCGGCGCGCAGGCGATCGCCGCGCTCGCCTACGGCACGGCGACGATCGCGCCGGTCGACAAGATCGTCGGCCCCGGCAACGTCTACGTCACCGAGGCAAAGCGCCAAGTCTTCGGCGCCGTCGGAATCGACGGACTTGCCGGTCCCTCGGAAGTCCTGGTCGTCGCGGACGCCCGCGCGAAGCCGGACCTCGTCGCCGGCGAGATGGTCGCCCAGGCGGAGCACGATCCGCTCGCGCGCGTCGCGGCAGTCTCGCGCGACCGCAAGCTGGTCGAGCGCGTCGCCGCGCTGCTCGACGGCGAGTTCGGCCGCCGCAGCGGGCGCGACGCGATCGTCGCGCACGTGCTCGACGCGCGCGCCTGGCTCGTCCACGCCGCGGACGACGAGCAGGTGCTCGAGGTGATCGAGCGTTTCGCGCCGGAGCATCTCTCGCTGATGGTCGACGACCCGTACGACTGGGTGCCGAAAATCCGCCACGCCGGCGCGATCTTCGTCGGCGACGAGACACCGGTCGCGGCCGGCGATTACATCGCCGGGACGAACCACACGCTGCCGACCTCGGGCGCCGCGCGGTTCGCGTCGGGACTGCGCACCGCCGACTACCTGCGGACGATGACGCTCGTCGAGAACACCCGCGCCCGCATGGAATTTGACGCCGAACTGCTCGCCGCGCTGGCCGACTTCGAAGGCCTCCCCGCGCACGCGCGCACCGCGCGCATGCGCGCGAAGGCTGAACGCGGATAATCTCGCTATATCGGGGACCGCGGTGCAGAGCGGACGGCTTCAGCTGGCAGTCGGCGCCCTCGGCACCGAGCCACCGGCGCTCGTCGCGATGAGAATCGCACTGGCGATAAAAATCGCAGCGGAAATGAGGTCCGGGACGAGATAGCGGCCGTGCTCACCGAAGTGAATGGGCCAAAACGGATTCTTCAGAATGGCGATGACGAGCAGAACGATCGCAAAACGTCCCGTATATCCCGACCGCACACGAAGGATTGTCGCCACGGCCAGCAACGAGCTGAAGAACGCGAACCATCGTATGAAGAAGTACGGTATCCAAGTCAAATCTAGGAAGGCACCGATCATAAGCGAAATGGCGACAACGACGAGCAGCACAACGATCGAAACAAGCATCCCCCGCTGTACCGCGACCGGGATGTCGGGTACTGGTGGTTCCGATGCTCCTGGTGTCGAGTCATCCGGTGTCACTGCTGCTAAGAAGTAAAGAGCTATCGCGAACGTGGTCGCTGTGCCGCCGACGACGAGGAGGGATGCTACCGACCAGACGAGCGCCTCCGGCTGGTCATATCTCTTCGTCCACTCGAAAAGCGTCGATGTTGCAACGCCCGCCGCAACCATCACCGCGAGTGCGATCACGGCACCCGAATACCCGACCTGCAAACGATCACGCCGATAAACGGCACTCAGTAAATGCTCAGCCGATGTTCGGAACGCGCGTCGATTCGCAAAGATGAGTAACGGAGCAATGTAGGTTAACGTGCCGAGAAATTGGAGAAAGTCGGTGAGATACCGGTCGGGATGGTCCGCGTGGAACGGGGTCAAACCGATCACCGAGCCGACCATAGCGTTGAATTCGATTGCAGCGACAACGAGTGCTCCGAAGAGAAGCTCGGCTCGATAACCGGAAAGCCGATCTGCGATCCACTGCGCGACCACGAGACACGCGATGAAGAACGCGCCCGAGATCGTTGCGATCATCTCAAAGAATCGTTCGTATTCGTCCCACTGCGAGGCTGCTTGCGGCAACACCGGCATGTGCGAGTCCTCCACGCCGTAGTATAGACTGCTCAGCCCAGCACTTCAAGCATCCTTCGTCAGCAGGCTGCGGTTCGGTGTTAAGGAGGTACCGGAGGCCCGGATGGCGCGGATCGGAGCAGCGAGCGAGACGAAGGTGCTGAACCCAGCCGCTGGGGACGTTCGGCGTCTACCAAACGTCGTTTTCGCTGACATAAAGCACCCGCCGGAATTCCGCGAGGACGTGTCGAACACCGGGTTCCGATGATCTCATCGGTCCGCATCCGTCTCGTCGCGCTCGACCTCGATGGGACGCTGATCGGCGAAGATCTCGTACTGCGCCCGCGCGTGCGCGAGGCGATCGCCGCGGCGCAGGCGCAGGGCGTTGCGGTGACGATCGTCACCGGCCGGATGTTCGCGGCCGCGAAGCCGTTCGCGCAGGCGCTCGGCGTGCGCGGGCCGATCGTGTGCTACCAGGGCGCCGCGATCTTCGACGCGGCGAGCGGCGCGACGCTGCGCCAGACCCCCGTCCGGCCCGACGTCACCCGCGAGGTCCTGGACTGGGCGCATTCGCGAGGCGTGCACGTGCAGTGCTACGCCGACGACACGCTCTACGTCGAGGAGATCAACCGCTTCTCCAGACGCTACACGGAGCTCGCGCGCGTCGAGCCGGTGGTCGTGCCGTCGCTGCGAACCGCGTTCGCCGAGCGGCCGACGATCAAGATCGTGCTGGTCGACGATCCCGAGCGCGCCGACGAGATCCTCGCCGCGCTGCGGGCGCTGCTCGGCGCGCGCGCGTACCTCACCCGCAGCCACGTCGACTTCGTCGAGGTCATCGATCCGGCGGTGAACAAAGGTGAAGCGCTCGCCTTCGTCGCGCAGCGCTGCGACGTCCCGCTCGACGCGACGCTCGCCGTGGGCGATGCGTGGAACGACGTGCCGCTGCTCGAGGCGGCGGCGGTCGGCGTCGCGATGGGATCCGGTCCGCCGGAATTGCTCGCGCACGCCGATCACGTCGTCGCCGACGTCGCGCACGATGGCGTCGCCGAAGCGATCGAACGGTACGTGCTCGGATGAAGAGCAGCGCATCCGCCGGTGGGCGCGCGCTGCCGAAGCGGCGCAAGGCCTCGCTCGCGGCGCGCGTCATGCCGTACTGGATCCTACTGGTCGCGCTCGTCGCATTGCTTGCGTGGGGCGCGACGTGGCTCGCGCGCTCCTCGTGGTTCACGGTGACGCGCGTCGAGGTTGAGGTCCCGCTCGGCTCTCCGGTTTCGCAGCGCGACGTCCGCGCCGCCGCGGCGATCGGCCGCGACGCGAACGTTTGGCTGCTCAACACGCATGCGATCGCGCGCCGCATCGAAGCGATTCCGTACGTCGACCGCGCGAGCGTTCACCGCGGGCAGTTTCCGCAGCCGTTCGTCGAGCTGGCCGTCACGGTGCGCCGCCCCACCGCGTGCCTGCGCGCCGCCGGCCGCGAGGTGACGATCGACGCGAGCAGCCGGGTTGTCCAAAACGGCTGCGCGGCGCCGGCACTCGCGTGGATCGACGCGGGGCGCGCGAAAATCCCCGCCCCCGGTGGAACGGTCGGCGATCCGGACGTCGCACGGCTGCTGGCGGACGCGAAGATGCTCGGCGACGCGAGCCTGGCCGTGCGGAGCCTCGGGCGCGACCGCTGGGGCGGCCTGGTCGCGGTCGACGCCATCGGGGTGACGCTGCGCTTCGGCGAGGACGGGGACCTGGCGAAGAAGGCCGCCCTGGTTGGTCCGGTTCGAGCCGGGATCGGGACGAGGCGGCCGCTCAAGGCGATCGACCTGCGGGCGCCCGGGACGCCGATCGTCGAGTTCCGCTGAGTTGTCCGCAGGCGCTGTGGATGGAATCGGTGGGGCGAATGTGGATGATGTGGTAGGTGATCGCTTGCCGAACCACAATATATCGTGGTGCAAGTGAAGGCGAGCGGCGATGGCTAGAGGCGAGACGATCGCCGGCCTCGACATCGGCACGACGAAGACGTGTGCCGTCGTCGCCGCGTCGGGTCCCGAGGGGCTGGAGATCATCGGGGTCGGCGAAGTGCCCTCGACCGGGATGCGCAAAGGGGTCGTCACCGACCTCGAAGCGACCGTTCACGCCATCGAGGCGGCCACGGAGAAGGCCGAGCGGATGGCCGGGGTCCACGTTTCGCACGTCTACGTCGGCGTCACCGGCGAGCACATGCAGTCGACGAACAACCGCGGCGTCGTCGCGGTCACGGGCGAGGACCGCGAGGTGATCACCAACGACGTGAAGCGCGTCGTCGACGCTTCGAAGATCATCAACCTCGCGGCCGACCGCCAGATCATCCACTCGCTTCCGCGGCACTACACGATCGACGGCCAGGACGGCGTCACCGATCCCGTCGGGATGAGCGGCGGCCGGCTGGAAGTCGACACGCACATCGTCACCGGCGGCTCGACGTTCATCTCGAACGTGCTCAAGTGCGTGCACCGTGCCGGTCTCGAACCTGCCGGAATCGTGTTCGAGCCGCTCGCCTCGTCCGCCTCGACGCTGCTGCCGGAAGAGAAGCAGGTCGGCGTCGTGCTGCTCGACATCGGCGGCGGAACGACCGACATCGCGGTGTTCGCCGACGGCGGCGTCGTGCACTCCGCGACGATTCCCGTCGGCGGCAACATCCTCACGAACGACATCGCGCTCGGGCTCAAGACGACGTTCGCGGAAGCCGAGAACGTCAAGCGCATCTACGGCTCCGGGCTGGTTCGTTCCGACGAAGCCGATCAGGTCTTTCAGGTGAAGTCGCTCGACGGCCGCAGTACGCGCGAGGTGACGTCCTCGCAGCTGCGCGGAATCGTCGTCCCGCGCGTGCTCGAGATCTTCCGGCTTGCGAAGGCGAACATCGTCGAGCGCATCCCGCGCGATCAGGTGCTCAGCGAGGTCGTGCTCACCGGCGGCGGCGCGCACCTGCGCGGGATCGAGGTCACCGCCGCCGAGGTGTTCGGGCTTCCGGTTCGAATCGGCGTCCCGTCCACGGTGGCGGGCCTGACCGACGCGGTGAAGCAGCCGGAGTACGCGACCGCGGTCGGTCTCGTTCTTTTCGGCCCTCGCGGCGAGACGGCGCCGCATCTCAACGGGCACGGCGGCGGGGCGCTGGCAAAGCTGTGGACCTGGTGGTCCGGTCTCTGGAATTGATCGTTGCTCCCACTCTTCCCGGAAGAGGAAACTGCAGACATGGCTGATGCGAAACGGTTCGTGCCCGAGCACGCGGCGGCGATCAAGGTGATCGGGCTCGGCGGCGGCGGCTGCAACGCGGTGAACCGCATGATCGACGCGGGCTTGACGGGCGTCGACTTCTTCGCGGTCAACACCGACGTCCAAGCGCTGAGAAATTCGAAGACGAACAACACGGTGCAGATCGGCAGCGGGCTCACCCGCGGGCTCGGCGCCGGCGCGAACCCGAACATCGGGCGCGAAGCGGCCGACGAGTCGCGCGAAGACCTCGCGATGGTGCTCGACGGCTCGGACCTCGTCTTCATCACCGCCGGGATGGGCGGCGGGACCGGAACCGGCGCGGCGCCGGTGATCGCCGAGCTCGCGCGCGAGTCGGGCGCGCTGACGATCGCGGTCGTTACGAAGCCGTTCGCGTTCGAAGGCCGTAAGCGGATGCAAGCGGCCGAGCGCGGGATCGCGGATCTCGAGACGAAGGTCGACACGCTGATCACGATCCCGAACGAGCGCATCCTGCAGATCATCGAGAAGCGCACGCCGCTCAACGAAGCGTTCGCGTACGCCGACGACGTGCTGCGCCAGGGAATTCAGGGAATCAGCGACTTGATCACGCAGCCCGGCCTCATCAACCTCGACTTCGCCGACATCAAGACGATCATGACCGACGCCGGCTCGGCGATGATGGGGATCGGCGAAGGCTCGGGCGAGCACCGCGCCGCCGACGCCGCGCAGAAGGCGATCGCCTCGCCGCTGCTCGAGACGACGATCGAAGGCGCGCGCGGCGTGATCTTCAACATCACCGGCGGGCTCGATCTCTCGATGTACGAGGTGAACGAAGCCGCCGAGATGATCTCGCGTGCCGTCGACAGCGAGGCGCAGATCATCTTCGGCGCCTCGATCGACCCGAACCTCAACGGCAAGGTCCGCGTCACCGTCCTCGCCGCCGGCTTCGGCGCTGCCCGCCAGCGCCCCACGACCGCCGGCGCCTTCAGCCAGCCGGTGGAGTTCGACAAAGTCGCCCCCGTCAACATGGACGACATCGAAGTCCCGGCGTTCCTGCGCTACAGAAGCTAGCCGGCTAAAGACGATGGCAAACGGGCGCCGCTCATGCGGCGCCCGTCTTGATTCCGTTCGCAAAGCTTTAGCAGCGATGCAATCTCTACGACTGAATCGCCTTCGGCTTGAGGGTGATCTCCATTCCGAATTGTTGCAGCACCGCCCGTTGGAGCTCCGCGACTCGGCGGCCCACGAGCTCCAGTTCGTCGACGCGAACCTCAAGGAAGTAGTCGTATTCGTCGTCTCCTTCCTTTAAGCAGCTTAGATCGACGATGTCGCCGAGCTTTTGTAAAAAGAAGATACTCGCCCGAACCAAGGTACGTCCGAACTGGATGAGCGCCGGCTCAAGCTCAGGCTTGATGCGGTAAGTAGTCATGTCACACCGGTTCTACGTGGGAATCCACATGAGGCCGAGGTCGACGTCGAATCGGTCGGCTGCGATGCGTTTTAGCTGTATGAGTCTATTGCTGACTTCCGGCAGTCGGCTACATGGCACCTCGATGAAGTAATCGTCTTCGAAGTCCCCCTCGCGCACGCATCTCAAGTCGACGAGCGCTGACAGATTTGCAAGAACGTACGCGTTCGCCCGGCGAAGTGCACGGCTTGCGGAGTCGAAATCGAGTTCCGCGTCAGAGTCCGATTGCGTGCGGTTTGCGATCATAACAATGTCTTCAAGTCCGTGATGAGATGGTTTGCATGAACTAGTCGCTCATCGACTTCGGCCGGCCCGTACGGCTCAATTTGCGGTGTGAACCCGTAATCTGCCAACTTGCGGTCATTCTGCAAGGACGCAGCATAAGTCAATGCTGCGGCATCTGTCAATCGCCCAGCTCGGGTCACGCCTAGGCCCGCCTCCGAACACCGCATTGCAGTTCTGGCCCGAGTACAACGCTTGAACAACGTCCGGCAACGCCTTGATGCGTGAGACGTCGATTCTGATCGCGCAGCGCGGCGAGCGCGTCCTGCGGGCTCGCGTCCAGCAGCGCGGCGATCTCGCGGAGCGGGATCCCGCGCGGTCAGGGTCACGATGCGGCGCAGGCGCACGACGTCTCGCGCCGTAGCGGCGGTGGCCCAACGCGGTGCGCTCGCTCGGCACGAGCAGTCCTACCTGCTCGTAGTGATGGAGCGTCCTGACGGTCACCGCCGTGCGGCGGGCGATCTCGCCCACGGTGAAAGTGGTGTTCATGTCGGCCGACGTCGCCATCGTACAACCTGACGTTACGTCAGGTGCAAGAGGGTTCCGGCGCGACGGCGTACACCGCGGCAGATGCCGTTCTCCGACTCGATGACGCTCCCCGACTTCGAAGCTCACTTTCCGCCGCGCACGGACCTGCCGGCGGGCGCCGAGGTCGTCCGCGTCGCACCGAGCCCGACCGGCCTCCCGCACCTCGGTACCGCGCTGCAGGCGGTGATCGACCGCGCCCTCGCGGACAAGACCGGCGGGCGCTTTCTGCTTCGCATCGAGGACACCGACCGCGCGCGCACGGAAGCCGGCTCGATCGAGGCGATCTTCGAAGGGCTGCGGTGGCTCGATCTCATGCCCGACGAGGGGCCCGAGCTCGGCGGCGCATACGGGCCGTACACGCAGAGCGAACGGCTGCCGGTCTACAAGGTGGCGGCGCGCTGGCTGGTCGAGCACGGTCACGCGTTCCACTGCATCTGCACGCCGGAGCGGCTCGACCAGCTCCGGCGCGGGCAGACCGAGGCCGGGCTGCCGCCGCGCTACGACGGCCTGTGCCGGACGCGGCCGATCGCCGAAGTGGAGGCGCACCTGGCGGCCGGATCGCCGAGCGTGATCCGGATGCGCATTCCGCCGAACGAGACGGTTCGCGTCGCCGACGCCGTGCGCGGTGAGCTGTCGTTCGAGTCGAACACGGTCGACGAGCAGGTGCTGCTGAAGTCGGACGGATTCCCGACCTACCACCTCGCCGCAGTCGTCGACGATCACTTCATGCGGATCACGACGGTCGTGCGGGGCGAAGAGTGGATCTCCTCGGCGCCCAAGCACGTGCTGCTGTACCGCTATTTCGGCTGGGCGCTGCCGAAGTTTCTGCACACGGTGCTGCTGCGCGACGCGCAGAAGCGCAAGCTCTCCAAGCGCAGCGGCGACACGTCGATCCGCTGGTACCGGCTGCAAGGATATCTGCCGGAGGCGTTCCGCAACTTCCTCACCCGCATCATCTGGTCGCACCCGGAGGGCAAGGACGTCTATCCGTACTCCGACTTCGTCGCGAACCTCGTGCCGGACGAGCTGCCGAAGACGGGACCCGTCGCCGACTACCAGCTTCTCTCGTTCATCAACGGCAAGTACATCGGTGCGCTGCTGCCGCCCGAGTTGTACCGAACGCTGGTCGAGTACCTCGACTACGTCCTCGCGCACGGCGAGAACTTGCAGATCATGCTCGTCGAGACGCCCGGCCAGGAGCTCAAGGAGTACTCGCTCGCGGAACTGCGCGCGTTCCGCGGCGCGCTGGTCGCCGACCGGGAGTACTCCGAGCGAATCCTCGCGCTCGAGCCCGGGCGCTTTCGCCGGCTCGCCGACGTCGTCGGCTACACCTCGTACCTGTTTCCCGACCTGTTCAGCGCGCCGCCGGTCGAGGCGCTCGCGCAGTTCGTCCCCGAGCTGCCCGCGCTCGCGCGCGTCCTCGAAGGCCTCGCGCTCGACCCGCACCGTGAGCTGCACCACGACGAGTGGGAGCGCTCGGTTCGCGAGCTTGCCGATCGCACCGGCATCGCGGCAAAGAAAGTCTTCATGCTGCTGCGCGTGGTGCTGACCGGCTCGCAGAAGACGCCGCCGCTCTACGAGATCATCGAAGTCCTCGGCGTCACGGAGACGAACCGCCGCATTCGCGATGCGGAGCAGCGCGCGCTCGACGCCGGCGGGGCCGCGTCCCCGCGATGAAGAGACTCACCTTCACACGCGCGTGCGCGGTCGCGCTCCTGCTCGCGTCTGCGCTGCAGTGGACGCCGGCCGCGACCGCGGGTGCCCGCAAACCGGGGAATGCCGACGGTGCGCAGGTTTCGCAAGTGATCGCAGCGTTCGTTGCGGCGGCGAACAAAGGTGACGAGCACGCCGTCGCCGCCGCGTTCGCCGAGCACGCGGCGATCGTCTACAACGTGCCGCCGTACCGCTGGATCGGGGCCGGCGAGATCAAGCGTTTCACTGCGGACCTCGCGCGCGGCCGCGCGCAACAGGCCGCGACCGACGTCGTCCTCACCGTCAACCCGAACAAGGCGATGTTTCTCGGCGGCTCGCACGCATACGTCTCCGTTCCCGCGACGTACGCCTACAAGCAGCAAGGCCGTCCCGTCACGGAGGACGGCGTGCTGGTGTTCGTGCTCGACAAGATCGCCGGCGCCTGGAAAATCACTTCGCTCACCTGGGGGATGGTGCGATGACCGGCACGCTGCCCGCGGAAACCGTCGAACGCGCCGTCGCGATCCGGCGCGAGATTCACCGGCATCCCGAGCTCGGTTTCGAGGAGCACAACACGCAGGCGATCGTCGAGCGCGAGCTCGACGCGCTCGGGATCGAGCACCGGCGCTGCGCGGGGACCGGCGTCGTCGGCGTGATCCGCGGCGCGCTGCCGGGCCGCGTCGCCGGAATGCGCGCCGACATGGACGCGCTGCCAATCACCGAGGACTCCGGCGAACCGTGCGCCTCGGAGATCAAAGGGAAGATGCACGCCTGCGGGCACGACTCGCACACCGCGATGCTGCTCGGCGCGGCGCGCGAGCTGCAGCAGTCGCGCGCGACGCTGCACGGATCCGTCGTGCTGTTGTTCCAGCCGGCGGAAGAAGGGCCGGGCGGCGCGCTCCCGATGATCGACGAGGGCGCGCTCGAGAACCCGCGCGTCGACGCGGTCACGATGCTGCACGTCGATCCGCGCCTGCCGACCGGAACGATCGGCGTTACGCCTGGTCCGGTCAACGCCGCCGCCGACCAGTTTCATCTCACCATTCGCGGCAAAGGCGGACACGGCGCGTATCCGCACAAGGCGGTCGACGTGATCCCGTGCGCGGCCGCGACGATTCTCGCGCTGCAGAACGTCGTCGCGCGCGAGACCGATCCGCTCGCCTCGATGGTCGTCACCGTCGGCACGATCGAAAGCGGCTACCGCAACAACGTCATCGCCGACAAAGCGTTCATGACCGGCACGGTGCGCACGCACGATCCTGCGATCCGTGAAACCGCCGAAGGCAAGCTGCGCCGCATCGTCGAGGGCGTCGCCGAAGCGTACGGCGCCCGCGCGCAGCTCGACATGATCTACGGCTATCCGCCGGTGGTGAACGATGGCGCGCTGGCGGAGTCGTTCGCGGAGCACATGCGCGGTGCCGGCGTCCCGGTCGAACGCCCCGCGCCCACGATGGGCGGCGAAGACTTCGCCTACTTCGCGCAGCGCGTCCCCGGCGTGATGGTCCGGCTCGGGATATACAACGAAGAGCTCGGCAGCATCCACTCCGGCCACAGCCCGCAGTTCCGGCTCGACGAGGGCGCGATCCCGACCGGGATCAAGACGCTCGTCGCCTTCGCGCGCGGCGTCGGCGACGGTTCAGTTTCCGTCCCCGAGCGCCGGCCGTAGCGCCTTCCCTCCACCGCATCCCCCGGCTCGTCCACAAGGTGTAGTGCAGAATGTGGAGGGCGTGCACAATATCTTGTGGTGGACCGGAAGGTTCGTGCCGATAACGGCGCCGAATGGGTCGGCTCATGGCAATGCCGTCCGTGTCTTTGGACCGGCCGTCAGCGCGGGCCCTCCACCGCAGCCAAGACGTCGCGTCGCCCGCGCGCACGGCCTTCGACCTCGTCTGCGAGGTCGAGAAGTGGCCGGTGTGGTTGTCGTTCGTGCGCAGCGCACGACGGCTTGAACCGGCCGAGCAGATCGCGCTGGGAAGCGAGATCGCGGTCCGCTCCAACCTGATCCCCGGCGAGGACGAAGAGCTCTTCGAAGTCGACCGGTACATCCCGGGGCACCAGCTCTCGCTGGTCGGCGCGTTCTCGGTCCGGCGCCGCATCGACATCCGGATCGAGCAAAAGTCCGAGCGCTCGAAGCTCGTCGTCCGGGTCGACTACCCGACCTACGGCGGCATGCTCGGCGCCCTCGTCGACCGGCTGACCAGGCGCCGCAAGCTCGACATCGCGCTCAACGACTCGCTCATCCACTTCAAGGGGCTGTGCGAGTTCGACCACTCGCCCGACGCGATTCTCGACGACTTCTAGCCGCCGGCCTAGCACTCGTTGACCGAGTTTGCTAAAGCGGGTAGACTGTAGGGGATGCCCCTCTACGACTACCGCTGCCGCGCTTGTTCGAAGGTGACCGAGGTCCGTCACGCCTTCCGCGAGGCGTACCAGGGCACGTGCCCGGCCTGCGGGAGCGACCAGCTCGCGCGCGTCTTCAATCCCGCCGGAATCGTCTTCAAGGGCTCCGGATTCTACTTGACCGACTCGCGCAAGCAGGCCGAGGCGAAAGCGTCCGCCGGGAAATCGTCCGACGGGAAATCGGCCGAGGCGAAGTCGTCCGACGCGAAATCGTCCGAGGGCTCGACCGCCACGTCGCCGGCGCCGGCCGCGACGCCGAGCGACGCCGGGTCGAAGAAGAGCGACGCGAGCGCGGCGTAGGCGTGTCGCCGGACCGGATCGTCTGGTGGGTGACCATCGTCGCCCTGGTCGTAATCCTCGCCTTCGCCGGGCTGCAGCTGATGCGCGCGGTCCGCGAGCTCAAGCGGTTCACCACCCGGCTCGATGAGCTCGCCGACCTGCCGGTGCTGAAGGCGCTCGAACGTACTCAGCGCCGCCTGGCGGCGCTCGAGCCGGCCTTCGCGCAGCTTGCACCGCTAGTCGGCCGCGCGACGGTCGCGCTCGCGATTATCCGCAAAGGCCCGATCCCGCCCGAGATGATCGCGGCGGTCCTGCGCATTCGCAGCGAGCTCGCGGAGTTCCGGCGCTTCGCGCCGCGCCGTTAGCCCCCGGGCGGCGGCTCCTCCTCGGGCGGTTCCCACGACCAGCCGAAGCCGGTCTTCTCGCCCTCGCCTGCACCGCCGAAGGGCGGTTCTTCCTCGCCCTCGTCCGGCAGCGCGAACGGCGCGCCGAACGGCGGCGCCGTCGCGCGCTCCGGCGGCGGAGCGGCGGGCGGCGGCGCATTCCGCGGCGGCGGAGGAGACGTCGGAGACGATAGGGCTCGGGCCGGCTGGGGCGCCGGCGCCGAGGGCGGCTCCTCCGATGCGAAGCCGAAGCTGGGCGGCGGCGGTGGGGGTTGCTGCGGCGGCGGCACGGGTGGCGAGGGGGGAGCCGGCGCCCGGACCGGCGCGGCTGCGGCCGGGCGATGCGCGGCGGGCGCGGGGCCAGCGTAGGGCCGGAACGGCTCGCCGCTGCCTTGCGGGAGCGCTTCCCCGGCCGCGGTGCCGACGAGCACGATGCGCGAGAGCGGCAGCAGTTGCGCGTCGGGCCGGGCAGCGAGCTCGCGCAGCTCGTCGAGGTACGCCTTCGGCATCTCCTCGATCGCCATCGCTTCGAGGATGAGCGAGACGGTTTCGGCGACGGCGTGCTTCGGCGGGACGCGGGTGAAGGTGAAGAGGTTCTGCCACACGTCGGCCTTCACGATCGCGAGCAGCTTGCGCCAGTAGTCGATCGGCTGATAGCCTTCGAATTGTCCGGCCTCGCGTTTCGCGCGCCCGTACAGCGCGGCGATCCGCTTGCCGAGCGCGTCGGCGGGCGGCGAGGGCTCGACGATCGCGACGCGCTTGCCGACGCGAGCCAGCTCCGAGACGACCTGCGCGTGGAAGCCCGGATCGATCTCGTGCAGGTAATGCATCGCGACCGCGACGTCGTACGCACCTTCGGTCGCGGGAATCATCGTCGCGCTGCCGCGCATGACGGCGGCGCCGGTCTGTTCGATCCGCTCCGCGGCGGCGTCCCCGAGGCCGAGCACCGTGACGTCGGCGCCGATCTCGACCGCGCGCCGGATCCACGCGCCGTCGTTCGCGAGGCCGAGGAAGAGCGCGCGCTCGCCGGAGCGCAGCGCCAGCGCATCCCAGATCTGCTCGTCGATGCGGTACGACTCGCGCTGAAACTCGGCGACGTCAGTCACGTGGGTTCACCTTCGGTGAACCCTTCGCGTTCGGGCTTCGCCCGATCCGCCCGCCGTCGTCTGCCGGACAAGCCCGGCAGACTCCTAGGGAAGGTGGGACTCGAACCCACATGAGCTCTCACTCGGTCGCTTTTGAGGCGACTGCGTATACCGTTTCGCCACTTCCCCGTCTTGCTCGCTGGACGGAGGTCGATTCGCGGCGACCCAGGCCCGCTCCGCCTCGGCGAACGCCGCCGCCCCGGACGCATTTCCGAACGCGCTCGACGCGAAGGTGAGCCGCCGCCAGCCGCCTGGCGCAAGCACGAGGCGCAGCGTGCCATTGCTCCGCGCGGGGGTCCAGGAGACGGACTCGACGTCTTCGGGGCGCCACGCGACGGAGAAGACGCGGATCCCGCGCACGGGCCGCGTTCCGATCCTCCAGAACGTCATCGCACGACTGAAGGCGACGCCGCCGCCGCGCGGATCGAGGGTGGCCGGGCGATTCGAGGGATAGCGGCCGGTACCGTCGTCCAGCGACGTGCCGCGCTCGGCGATCGCCGAGTAGGAGACGAGCCGCTGCGCGGGCGCGTCTCCGCGGGGGGTGAGCCGCAGATCGGCGACGAGCCGGTCCGCGCGCCCGAGCGCGAGGACGCGCTCCAACCGCGCTCCGTCCGGCACGACGTCCGGCGCGTCGTACGCAAGATACGCGCCCGCGGCACTCGCGCTCCCTGCGCGCGCGAATGTGCAGACGGAATACGGGCGGTTGAACATCCCGGCCGGGTACGTGTGCGTGTATTTCGCGATGCGGTCGGTCGCCGACGGCGGCGGTTGGATCAGTACGTCGTCGCGCAGCGCGCCCGTCGCGTCGAACGCGTTCTCCGCGCGAGCATCGACGTCGTCGTCCGTGAACCGCGGACCGAACGAGACGACGCGCGCGCCGCCGTTCGGAACAGCGATCACGCGCACGCGCCCGTTCTCGAGGACAACCGCCGGCATCCCGTCACGGAACACGTCGGCGACTCGGGCCGTCGCGCCGGTACCCCGCTTTTGCTCTTGGAAAACTTTGTACGCGGAGGCAACCGTATCCGGCGCGAGGCGTATGTCGTCGATCGCAAGAGGCTCGCGGGCATAGTCGACGATGCCGACGCGAACGAGCTCCGCCGGCTTTCCGCCGAGCGGCGCGATCTGCGCGCCGCTCAGCGTGACATGCCGAGGGACGCCGCGAAGGTCCGTGACGATCTCGCAACGCGGCGCGGCACCCGCGCGCGGCGGCCTCGCGACATGTGCGGCACCGAGCTTCTCCGGTTGCGGATACCCGGCGATGAACACGGGGACGCCGTGCTCGTCGCGTCCGTCGAACGCGCACGTCGTGGAGAGCTGGTCGCCGGCGCGATACCGGGGATCGGCCGCATGCAGATCGAGCTGCGCGACGACGATGCGCGCGTCGCGCGGCGGCAGCATGAACGGCCGCAGACCGCGAAACGTCGGCCCGAACGCGCGCGGGTCGGCGGCGAGCGATCGTGCGCTCCAGTTCTCGACGACCGCGAAGCTTCCGCGCGGTCCCGCCAGGACGGTGGCGTTCGGCGTGCGCGCGACGTCACGCGCGTCGTCCACCGAGGGGATCGTGCGGACGTGCAGCCGTCGCGCGCGGCGCACGAGCACGCTCGGCGTTGCGGGCGGCGCGACGAGGTAACGGAACGCGCGCAGCCGCGCATCGCTTACGGCAAACGGATCGATGACGTCGCAGCCTACACCGCTCGCGCGGCAAGCGGCGAGCTGTGCTTTCAGGGCGGTTGCCGCCGCGAACGCCTTCGTGCGGCCGTCGTACGGCAGCGCGATCGGCGCAATGCGGCGTGCTTCTTCGAGCGCCGGGCCGTAGAGTGCGAGCGCGCCGAAGAGACGGCGCGTCGTGTACAGCCGGTCGATGCGGTCGTTTGAGACCGGCCTCTCGGGCGGCTCCTCGTCATCGAGCGGAAAGGCGGCGTCCCAACGGTAGAGCGCGTTCGAGAACGGCGCTTCCCAACCGAACGGTGCGAGCGTGTCGTGAAGCGGGAAGACGATCAGTCCCTTCAGTCCGAACGCGGTCAGCTCGCCGAGCGCGAGCGACGTGTTCGTCGGATCCGCCGGCCGCGGCTGCGGGTCTTCGGGGCCGGCGAGCCAGCCGGCTTGAAACTCGCTAGATGCCAGCGGTCCGCGCTCCTGCGTGCGCAGCGTCGCGGTGGCGAAGGCGAGCTCGGCGCGGTCGTGCTCGCCGATCGCGTACGCGTCGCTCTGGTACCAGTTTCCCATCGCCCATACCGGCGACGACGACGGAACCTTCATCTCGAAGGTGTTGATGAACACCGGCGTGCGCCGCCCGACGACCTGGCGCGCTTGCGCTTCGAGCCAGCGCAGGTACGCGTGCAAGTGCGGAGCGCGGTAGGTGTCGTTGTCGAGATACGCGCCTTGATCGTCGTCGAGCTGCACCGCGAGCACGCGGTCCGCGACCGGTTTGAACTCTTGCAGCGCGCGGTGCAGCCAGCGGGACGCGTAGCGCAGGTGCGTCGCGTTTCGCATCCACTCCGACGCGGCGTCGTCGCTGCGCGCGTTCTGCAGCGTCGCGGTTGCGGGGTAACGCCCTTCGAGCACGTCGTGCAGCGGCATCCCGTATTCGCGGCGCTGCAGCAGCCAGGCCGGATAGCCGCCGTTGCGCCACTCGTTCCGAATCACCGGCCCCGGCCGCACGACGAACGCGAAGCCGAGCTCCTTGCCGAGCCGCAACACCTCGCGCAGATCGCGGCGGGGGCTCGTGCGCCCGGTGAAGTCGAAGTCGCCGTCGGCCAGCTCGTGCCAGTTCCACGGCACGTACAGGTCCAGCGTGTTCGCGCCAAGCTCGCGCATGCGCAGCATCGCCTCGCGCCAGCGCGAGCGCGGGATGCGCTCGTAGAAGAACGCGCCGCCGAGAAAGAAGAACGGCTTGCCGTCGAGCGTCAGCACCGGCTCGCCGTGCTCGCGGACGACGACCGCGTGTCCGAACGAAGGCTGCGCGCTCGCCGTGCTTCCCTGCGCGAGCGCCGGCACGCACGCGACCACGCACAGAACCGCCGCGGCGACGAACGAGCAGGTCCGGCGAAGGGCCTCGCCTCGGATCATACGAACGCCCTTCGCCGTCCCGTGAACGAACTCTCGCTCCTCCTCCACCTGCGCGGCACGCTGCGCATCGACGTGATCGACAGCGCGGCGCTGCGCGGCAACCCGCTCGGCGATCCCTCGGCGCGTCCGCTCGCGGTCTACACCCCGCCCGGCTACGATCCCGAAGGTTCGCGCCGCTATCCGGTGCTGTACTGCCTGCACGGCTACACCGGCGACGTCGCCGCGCTCGTCTCCGCGCGCGCCTGGGAGACGAACGTCGTGCAGTGGGCCGACCGCCTGACCACGTCGGGCCGGATGCCGCCCGCGATCCTGGCGATCGTCGACGGGTTCACGCGATTGGGCGGCTCGCAGTACGTCGACTCGGTTCACAACGGCGACTACGCGACCTACACCGTGCGCGACGTGATCGGTCACGTCGACGCCCACTACCGCACGATCGCAAGCGAAGGCGGCCGCGCGGTGTTCGGCAAGTCGTCGGGCGGGTTCGGCGCGCTGCACCTCTCGCTCGCGTATCCGGGCACCTTCGCCGCGTTCGCCTCGCACAGCGGCGACACGTACTTCCGCTACGCGCAGATGCCTTCGTTCGCGACCTGCCAGCGCACGCTCGAAGGGTTCGCTTCACTCGAGGCGTTCGTCGAAGAGTTCGAGCGCCGCCCGAAGCGGCCGCAGCACTACTACACGACGATCGAGCAGCTCGGCTACGCGGCGGCGTACTCGCCGCGCGAGGCGAAGGCGCTCGCGCTCGACCTGCCCTGGGACGAGGAGACCGGCGAGCTGCGCGAGGACGTCTTCGCGCGCTGGCTCGCGTTCGACCCCTGCGAGCGCGTCGCATCGGGACGTGCGACGCTTGAGCGCTTGCGACTGCGCTATCTCGACTGCGGCCGCAAGGACGAGTACGCGCTCGACGTCGGCGCACGCGTCTTCACCAAGCGCTGCCGCGAGCTGGGCCTGGAGGTGCGGCACGAAGAGTTCGACGACGACCACCGCAACGTCGGCTACCGCTACGAGATCTCGCTCCCCGCAATGGCCGAAGTCCTCGACCGCGCATAGCGGACGAGGACTTCGAGGATTGCAGTACCGGGAGTTAGTGCGGCTGCTGCGTGCCTTGCGGCTGTTGCGCGTGGCGCAGTTCGCGCATCTTCTCGGGCGTCACGCCGAGCTGGAGCAGGAAGCGGCCGGCGGTCTGCGCGCGGTGTCCGCCCCACGCGCCGTGGGGACGTTCGCCGTTCGGAGCGGCCCCGTTGGGAGGTGCGCCGTTCGGGCCCGGGCCCATGTTGTTGTCGGGACGCGCCGGCATGTTGGCGCGGATTGCCGCCATCATCTTGTCGCGTTCGCCCAGGACTGCCTTCGACTCGGCAGGCGTGAGCGCCGCGTCGATCTGCTGCGCCGCGGCGCGCAGATCGGTGAGCTGACCGTTGTTGACTTGATCGATGATTGCTTGGACCTTCGCGCGGTCCGTAGGGGTGAGGTCGTTGAACGCGGCCGTCTTGGCGTTGTCGCGGGCGGCTTGCATCTGCGCGCGGATCGCGGGCGGGGGGCCGTTCTCTGCCGCGTTGCTCTGCTGTGCGCATGCGGCGAGGGGCAACCCGGCCGCCAAAGCGAGCGCGAGCACCGGTAGAGTGTGTTTCATGACGCTACCCTAACGTGGCCCCGCGGTGGAAAAGCTGGGAAAGCCGTGAGCGGACGATGAGAGTTTCCGCCCACCGCGCTTTACCGTACGGCGGCGAGCGAGGGCTCAGTACGTCGGCGCGCCCTCGGACTGCGTCTCCGGAACGCGGTCGGGATCCGGCGGATCGCCGACGTCGGTGTCGCGACGGGTGTTCACGCCCGCGAGGTCGATCGTTCCGTCGAGCGCCTGCCGCAGGTCGGCGATCAAATCGTGCGCGCTCTCGATGCCGACCGAGAGGCGAAGAAGTCCGTCGGTGATCCCGCGCCGGTCGCGTTCTTCTTTCGGAATCGAGCCGTGCGTCATCCGCGCCGGATGGTTGATCAGCGATTCGACACCGCCCAAACTTTCGGCGAGCGAGAAGAGCTTCGTGCGCTTGGCGACCTCGAGCGCGCGCGACTCCGGGCCGCGCAGCGTCACGGAGATGATGCCGCTGAAGCCGCGCATCTGCCGGCGCGCCAGCTCGTGCTGCGGGTGGTCGGGCAGGCCGGGATAGTAGACCTGCGCGACGTCCTCGCGCTCGGCGAGGAAGTGCGCGATCGACATCGCGTTGTGCTCGTGCTCGCGCATCCGCACCTGCAGCGTCTTGGCCCCGCGCGAGATCAGAAACGCGTCGAACGGGCTCAGGTTCGCACCGAGCGTCTTCTGGAGAAAGCGCAGGTTCTCGGCGAGCGCGTCGTCGTTCGTCATCGCGGCGCCGCCGATGACGTCGCTGTGCCCGCCGATGTACTTCGTTGCCGAGTGGACGACCACGTCGGCGCCGAGCGCGAGCGGCGACTGGAAGTACGGCGTGCAGAAGGTGTTGTCGACGACGACCAGCTGCCCGGAGGTCTTCAGCGCCGCCATCGCAGCGATGTCGATCACCCGCATCATCGGGTTGGTCGGCGTCTCGATCCAGAACATCTTCGTGCTCGGCCGAACCGCCGCGCGCACCGCGGCGAGGTCGGTCATGTCGACGAACGTCGAGGCGAGCCCGAACCGCTCGAGCACCCGGGTGAAGAGGCGATACGTCCCGCCGTAGGTGTCGTCGCTGACGACGACGTGGTCCCCGGCGTTCAGCAGCCCGGTGATCGCGTTCTCCGCCCCTAGTCCCGAGGCGAAGGCGACGCAGTGCTTCGCCTCTTCGAGCGCCGCAAGCTGAACTTCGAGCGCGTTGCGGGTCGGGTTGGCGACGCGCGAGTAGTCATAGCCTTTGTGCTCGCCGACCGCGTTCTGCGTGTACGTCGACGTGGCGTAGATCGGCACGATCGTCGCCCCGGTCGCCGGGTCCGCGTCCTGCCCGGCGTGAATGGCGCGCGTCGCGAAGTCCATCGGAATCCTCAGGTCTGCGTCGAGAGGAACGAGATGATGTCTTGGCGCGTCACGACGCCGATCGGCTTCTCGCGCTCGGTGACGACGATCGCGGAGTTCGCCATCGTCAGCAGCTTGTAGGCACGCTCCACCTCGATGTCGTGCTCGAGCATCGGGAAGGGCCGGCCCATCACCTCGCCGACCGGCTTGTGGACGATGTCGGCGTGGTCGAAGACTTGCTGCATCACCGCGACGTCGTTGATCGAGCCGATCACCTCGTTGCCGCGAATCACCGGGAGCTGCGAGATCTCGAAGCTGCGCAGCAAATCGAGCGCGACCTTCACCGTCTGGTCCTCGGTGACGGTGATCATCGGCGGGAGCGGCTGCTTCGTGCGCAGCACGTCGCCGACGGTCTCTTTGCGCCGCTCGTCTTCCAAAAAGCCGTTCGCGTGCATCCACTCGTCGTTGAAGATCTTCGACATGTAGCCGCGCCCGGAGTCCGGCATCACGACCACCATGATCGCTTCCGGCGGCAATTCTTGCGCGACGCGCGCGGCCGCGGCGACCGCGGTGCCGGACGATCCGCCGACCAGCAGCCCTTCCTCGCGCGTGATGCGGCGCGCCATCAGGAAGCTCTCTTTGTCGGTGATGCGCATGATGCGGTCGATCACCCGCATGTCGACGGTCTGCGGAAGATAGCTCATCCCGATCCCTTCGACCTTGTACGACTTCGGCGTGTCGCCGCTGTAGATCGAGCCTTCCGGGTCGGCGCCGACGACGACGATGTTCGGGTTTCTTTCTTTGAGATAGCGCGCGGTGCCGGAGATCGTTCCGCCGGTTCCCATGCCGCTGACGAAGTGCGTGACCTTGCCGGCGGTCTGCTCCCAGATCTCCGGGCCGGTGGTCTTGTAGTGCGCGCCGGGATTCTGCGCGTTGTGCCACTGGTCGGGCTGGATCGCGCCGGGGATCTCGGTCGTCAGCCGGTTCGCGACGCCGTAGTACGATTCGGGCGAGTCGTTCGGCACGTTGGTCGGCGTGATGACGACCTCGGCGCCGTACGCCTTGAGCAGGTCCGTCTTTTCCTTCGACATCTTGTCGGGCATCACGAGGATGCAGCGGTAGCCGCGAATCGCGGCCGCCATCGCCAGCCCCGTCCCGGTGTTCCCGGAGGTCGCTTCGATGATCGTCGCGCCGGGCCGCAGGATGCCGCGCTCCTCGGCGTCCTCGATCATCGCCACCGCCGGGCGGTCCTTCACCGAGCCGCCGGGGTTGACGTACTCCACCTTTGCGAGCACGAGGCATTTCGCGTCGTCGATCACGCGATTCAGCTTGATCAGCGGGGTATGACCGACAGCATCGAGGGCGTTTTGGTAGTACGTCATCCCGCTCGCGGGACGCGGTTCGGCGAGGGCCATGTGGTGCTCGCGTTCCGCAACCCCGGGAGGGCAGCCTGCGTCCAAGGAGTGCCACGGATCGCTAAGACAGGGGAGTTCGATGCCCACCGATTTTCGCAACGGTGATTTTCCGCGCCGGGGCCGCGAGGCGCTCGACGGCTTCCTGTGGCTCGCCCGCGTGTTCGACAAGGCGCGCGCCGCTCGCGACGAGACGATCTACGACTACATCTATCCGTGCCCGATGGACCGCGGCGTCTTCGACCGCTGGGGAATCACCTCGCGGATGTTCGACGCGGCGCTCACCACCTGCCAGACCGACGGTGAGATCCTGACCTGGCTCAAGGCCCGGGTCCCGGACGCGCGGCGCGAGGACGCCAATCGCTGGCTGATCGAGGAGAAGAGCGCCAACCTCGACCGCCAAGACGCGGAAGAAGGCGTCGTCCCGGCTTAGCGGGGCGCCGATTCGGCAAGCGCGAACGCCGCGGGCGTGACCCGCGCGCGCTTCGCAGTCCTGGTCCTCGCTACGTCGCTGCTCGCCGCGTGCGGCGGGCCGGCGGTGCCGCCGGCGATGAACTACGCCACGATCCGCGGCAGGGCGTACGACAGCGCGACGAACGCGCCGGTCGCGGGCGTGCAGGTCGTCGTGGACACGATCCTGACGGCGACGACGGGGTCCGACGGGACGTACCGCATCGCCAACGTCCCGATCGGCCAGTACTCGCTCGTGGTCCAGCCCCCGCAGGGCTACGGCGCGCCGAGTCAGCCCGCGTACAACGGCAGCGTCAGCTCCGGCGAGACCGTCTCGATCGATATCCCGCTGACCAAACAATAGTGGGTTCACGGTAGCCGGCGGATTGCGCGTCGTCGTCGCCCCGGACAAGTTCAAGGGCAGCCTGGACGCGGCCGGCGTCGCGGGAGCCCTCGCCGCCGGCGTGCGCGACGTGCTGCCGAACGCGGAGTGCGCGCTGATCCCGATGGCCGACGGCGGCGACGGGACCGTCGATGCGTTCCTTGCGACCGGCGCCGAGCCGCGACGCATGCGGGTGAGCGGGCCGCTCGGCGACCCGGTCGAGGCGACGTACGCGCGGGACGGCGCCACCGCGATCGTCGAGATGGCGGCCGCGTCGGGGCTGGCGCTGCTCGGCCGGCCCCCGAGCCGGATCGATGCCCGGCGGGCGACGACGCGCGGGACCGGCGAGCTGCTGCGCGACGCGCTCGATGGCGGCGCGCGGCGGATCCTCCTCGGGATCGGCGGGAGCGCGACGACCGACGGCGGCGCGGGCGCCCTCGCGGCGCTCGGCGCCCGCTTCTACGACGGTGAGGGCGATGAGCTGGAGCCGACGCCGGAACGGCTGGCGGCGCTGACCCGGATCGACTTGAGCGGCCTGGAGCCGCGGCTGCGGCCGTCGCAGCAGACGGGCGAGCCCGAGGTCCGGATCGCGGTCGCCTGCGACGTCGACAGCCCACTGCTCGGGCCGCTCGGCGCGGCGGCGGTGTTCGGTCCGCAGAAGGGCGCCACCGCCGGCGACGTGGCGTACCTCGAGCGCGTCCTCGCGCGGCTCGCCGGCGCGATGAGCGCGGCAACCGGACGCGATCTGCGCGATATCCCGGGCGCCGGCGCCGCGGGCGGGCTGGGCTGGGCGCTTGCGAGCGCTTGCGGCGCGACGCTCGAGCGCGGCGTTGCGCTCGTCGCAGCGGTGCGCGGGTTGGCGGACGCGCTGCGCGGCGCGGACTGGTGCTTCACCGCCGAAGGCCGGATCGACGACCAGACGCTGCGCGGGAAAGTGGTCGCCGGCGTCGCGCAGCTCGCACGCTCCGCGAACGTGCCGGTGGTCGCGTTCGGCGGCAGCGTTGAGGGCGATGCCGAGATAGCGCTGCGCCCGCTCGGTGTGACGTGTGTACCGATTCTCACGAAACCGTCGTCGCTCGAAGTCGCGATGCACGATTCGCGTGCGAATCTGCGCTTGGCGGCGGCGCGCACCGTATCGCTGATAGCGCCACGCGAACGCGAGCACCATTAGTACGCTAGCGGGCTTTGCTCGGTGGGGAATCGGAATATGCTCGCGAACGTCGCGCGGTCTGCATTGCAGACGTGCACAGATCTACAACGGGAGTGACGTATGCCAACCGAATATCGCTTCGACGACCTCGATCTTCGCGAGCAGCCTTCGCAGACCAGCGCGCGAGGACCAATGGCCGCTTTTTCGCAGCGCCCTACCTGCCAAAGTACGGACTGCAGCTTGACGGCTGCCTGCACGGACAGCTGCTGCACGGACGCTTGTTACTGATCGACCGCGCTTGCGCGACGCACGCGTAGCGCAGCGCAACGGCGACCGGCGCCCGCTTCTGGCGGGCGCCGGTGCGCATCAGGCCCTCACGGCGGCGACGAGAATCTTCGCTTCCGGTCTGCCGTTCGTGCACGATTCGAATCGCGGCGCGTATCCCGGATCGGTCGACGGAGCGTGTGGCGCCATGTTGCTAGCGGACGCTCTCGTGCGCGCCGGGCGCGAGAACGCGAGCACCGTGCACGCGCTCATGCGCCGTGCACTGGTGTTCAGCGCCGACCGGCCGGGGCTTTACGACGGTGCCGCCGGACTGCTCGTCGCCATCGATGCCGTCGATCCGAGACGAACCTCGCTGGCGCAGGCGCGCGGCCAGCTGCGCGCACTTCTCGCGGCAGCGATCCGCAACGCGCCGCCGCCCGACGCCGGCGACCCAGATACGTACGATTTGCTCTACGGCGTCGCGGGCTGCGCGCTCGCGCTTCGCGACGACGAACCGGACGCGCTGAACGCGTTCCTCGCGTACGCGGAGCGCTTGGCCGACGTTGTCGACGAACGCATGGCGGCGCCCTCACGCTACCGCGCGGTGAACCTAGGCGTCGCGCACGGAATTCCTGGCGTGCTGGCGGCGCTCAACGCCGTATGTCCGCGACCGCATCCGCTGGCGCGCCGCTACACCGATGCAATCCTCGCGATGTCGCATGAAGTCGGCGGCGCGCGTCGCTGGGGCTCGTTGTGGGAGCCGCGTGCGGTGCCGTCCGCACGGCGCGCATGGTGCTATCAGACCGTCGGCGTCGCGGCCGTTCTCTACGACCGCGCGGTGCTCGACGGCGACGACGCGCTGCGCGCCCTCACCGTCCGCGCGGTGGACGCCCTGCTGCACGGTGAAAAGGATGGGCTCGGGCGGTTCGGGCCTTCGCTGTGTCACGGCCGCGCCGGCCTTGCGACGATCGCCTGGCACCTGGCGCCCGAAGGCGAGCGGTTCGTCCGCACGGCCCGAGCGCTGGCGGAGGCGGTGCTCGGCGAATACGACGAACACCGCGCGCTCGGGTTTCGCAGCGACTCCGCCGACGGGCTGGAGCGCATCGATTTCCTCGACGGCTCGTTCGGGATTGCGCTGTTCCTCGCCGATGCCGCGACCGGCGGCGCGCGCGGCTGGCTTCCGCTGCTCGGACTTCTGCCCGACTAGGCGGGCCCTCGCGGTGCCGCGTCGTAGCAACCGCGCAGGAGAATGGTTCTGCTCGCACCGCTCGTCGCCGCGTTCCTCGGCGCGTCCCAGCTCGACGCGCCGCACGCCGCGCTGTACGACGTCCTGGCGCAAGGGACCGATGCCGGCGGCTGCGACGCCGCGCAACTGCGCAAGGCGGCCGCGAACGCGCCGATCCGCCCCCTCGGCAGCGCCGGCGGCGACCGCGTCGTGCTCGCCGAAGTGTTCGAGCCGTGCATCTGCGGCGCGCAGAACTGTCCGTACTACGTGCTGCGCCTCGGCGCCGGGAAGCCGCGGGTGCTGGTCTCCGGCTATGCGATCTCGGTCAAGACCAAGCCGGCGCCGCAGCTGCCGACGATCGTCGCGCGCATGCACGACAGCGCGATGGTCGTCGACGAATCGACCTACACCTATCGCAACGGCGCGTACGCGCTGACCGATTCCGCGCGCGTTCGCGGCGACACCGAAGCGCGCAAGCCGAACGACGCGCCGGTGCATTTCGCCGCGGGCGCGTCGTCGGCGAGCCTGCACGGCAGCATCTCGACCGGCTGGTACGACTCGTACGCCTTCGATGCGGCGCGCGGTCAGACGCTGTTGATCGACGGCGTGCGTTCAGGCGCCAAGCTCGTGCTGCACCTGAGCGTCCCGGACGGCGACCGGTTCACCGACGTGCGGCCCGGGACTCCTTTCACGCTTCCGAAGACGGGCACGTATCACTTGATCGTGGACACCGACAGCGTGACGGACGTCCCGTACGCGCTGACGCTCGCCATTCGCTGACGCTTACGCGGTGCTCGTGGCGCCGGCGCCGGTGCTGGCGCGCGGGCGGACGTACGAGGCGCGCGCGGCGACCGCTTCGTCGATGATCTTGTCGACGACCGCGGCGAGCCGGTCGCTGTCGTGGCGGACGGTGTCGGTCTCGCTGATCACGTTAGCGCGCACGATCCGCACGCCGAGCGCCTTGAGCTCCTCGTCGTCGACCTTCACCGGCAGCTGGCCTTCTTCGGCGTACGCCTCGCGCAGCTTGCGCGGCAGTTCGTCGTTGACGATCGCGACGTCGCAAACGTTCGCGCCGGCGCCCCGCAGCAGCGCGCGCACGTGCGCCGACGCGGTGTAGCCGTCGGTCTCGCCGGGCTGCGTCATGACGTTGCAGACGTAGATCTTCACCCCGCTCGCCGCTTCGATCTCGCGCCCGATGCGGTCGACCAGCAGGTTCGGCATGATCGAGGTGTAGAGCGAGCCCGGGCCGAGCACGATCGCGTCGGCTTCGCGAATCGCCGCGATGACCTCGTCGAGCGGCGCGGCGAACGGCGGATCGAGAAAGACCTCTTGGATCACGCCGCGCGCGCCGGTGATGTTCGACTCGCCTTCGACGGTGCGCCCGTCGACCAGCTTCGCGCACAGCCGCGCGACGGCGAGCGTCGACGGCAGCACGCGGCCTTTGACGTTGAGCACGCGGCTCGCCGCCTTGATCGCCTGGTCGAAGTTCCCGGTGATCCCCGTCATCGCGGCGAGGAAGAGGTTTCCGAACGAATGGCCGCTCAGCCCCTCGCCTTCTTCGAAGCGGTAGCGAAACAACGCCGTGACGAGCGCTTCGTCGTCGGCGAGCGCGACGAGACAGTTGCGGATGTCGCCGGGCGGCAGCACGCCGAGCTCTTTCTGCAAGCGGCCCGACGAGCCGCCGTCGTCGCTGACGGTGACGACCGCGGTGAGCTTCGAGGTAATCTTCTTGAGCCCGCGCAGCATCGTGGAGAGCCCGGTGCCGCCGCCGACGACGACGATGCGGTAGCCGCGGTCGAGCTGGCGCTCGCGAATCTTTTCGAGGAAGTTTCCGGTTCCCGCCGGGGCGACGGCGGTCACGATCGCGTTGAGCCAGCGCCAGATCCCGAGCGCGACCAGCGCTGCGCCGAGGATCATGAAGATCCACGGCAGATATCCCGGCGAGAGAAACTCCGCCACCAGCGAGTCGACCAGCTCGTTGATGCGCAGCGTCATCCCTTCGTCGGTCAGATAGCGCGAGACGCCGTTGACGAACAGCGCCGCGCCGAGCACCGCGAGCAGCAGCCAGCGCTTCACCCCGAGTCCCGGCACCAGCCAGCGGGCGAGGTTCAGCGAGCGGCGCATGCGATTGCTCATCGGTTCACGTCTCTGGCGTCGAACGTCACCGCTGCGCTCGTCGTCTCGGTCAGGTGCTGCTGCAGCCGCCGCCCGAGATACACGCTGCGATGGCGTCCGCCGGTGCATCCGATTGCGATGGTGAGCTGCGATTTTCCCTCGCGCTCGTAGCGCGGGATCAGAAAGTCGAGCAGCGAGATCGCGCGCGCGAGAAACGCCTCCGTGTCGGGGACCGCCTCCAGGTACGCGGCGACGGGTTCGTCCGCGCCGGTGAGCTCGCGCAAACCCTCGACGTAGTTCGGGTTCGGCAGGAAGCGCACGTCGAAGACGAGGTCGGCGTCGAGCGGGAGGCCGTACTTGAAGCCGAACGCCACGAGCGCGACCCGCAGCCGGCGCGCGTCGGCTCCCGCGAACGTCGTCGCGATGCGGTCCTTGAGCTGGCCCAGGGTGAGCTGCGAGGTGTCCCACACCACGTTCGCGCGATCGCGCAGCGTCGCCAGCGAGGCGCGCTCGGCCGCGATCGCCTCGGCCAGGCCGAGCCCGTTCTCACCGAACGGGTGCCGCCGGCGCGTCTCGCTGTAGCGGCGGATCAGCGTCTCGTCCTCGGCGTCGAGGAAGAGCACCTCGGGGGAGGTTCCGTTCGCGGCCAGCTCGTCGAGCGCGGCGACCGCGTCGCCGAACGGGCCCAGGGTCCGCACGTCGAGCGCGAGCGCGGCGTTCGTGTAGCCGGCGGCTTCGCCGAGCTCGACGAAACGCCGTGCGAGGACGGGCGGAGCGTTGTCGAGGCAGGCGAACCCGAAGTCCTCGAACGATTTCATCGCCTGGCTCTTGCCCGCGCCCGAGAGCCCCGTTACGATGACGAGACGGCGCATATATGAAGCTGTTTTCGGCCGAGAAGGCAAACGCCCTCATCCCGGTGCTGGAACCCATGCTCGAAGAGCTCTGGGCGAAGCGCCGCGACCTGGCGATCAAGCTGCTCGAGACCGACCCCGCGCTGCGCGCCGCCCGGCCCGACGCCGTGCGCGATCGCCGGCGCTCCCGCGCCTTCACCGAGCTCAAGGCCGAGATCGTCCGGCTCATCAACCGGATCGAGGCGCACGGGTGCGTCGTCAAGGACATCGACCTCGGGCTGCTCGACTTCCCGTCGATGCGCGAGGGCCGCCCCGTCTACCTGTGCTGGAAAGCCGGTGAGCCCGAGCTCACCCACTGGCACGGCACCGACGAAAGCTTCGTCGACCGAAAGATGCTCTGAGGCGCTCCGCGGCGCTTAAGCAGGAACGGTCGCGGGGTCGACCTTGACGAAGTCCTCGGCCAGCCCTTGGAGGCGCACCTCGCCGAAGACGACCGTGTAGGCGCCCGCGGCCAGATCGGTGACCTTGCCGAACTCAGGGACGCTCGCGAGCTGCGGGATCTTGGCGCGGATCTCGTCGGGGAGGCGGACGGTGTCGCCGACGTTGAGCGCCGGCTGCTCGAAGAGCTTCTCGAGGTCCGCCATCAGGAGGTTCAGCGGGATGCCGTAGCCCTCGCTGACCTGTTCGATCGTCTCGGTCTCGCTGATGGAACAGTGCGAGCAGCCGCCCAGGTGGAAGCGGGCGAAGACGCGCTTCGCGCCGGCGTGCGTCTTGAACGCTTGCTCGACGGTTTGATCTTTGGAGAAGTGGGCCACGGTCGACATTATTCTTCCAGACCGCGAAGCGGCCCCGCCGGTTGCGGCACAACGCCGCGTGCCCACGCTGCGGCGTCGACCGTGCGCCGCAGCGTCTCCAGCGGCGCACCGTCGAGGAGCACCCGCGCGACCTCCGCTTTGAGCGCCGCGGTCTGCAAAGCGTCGAGCGCGTTGCCCAGCGCCAGCGCGACCGTCTCGAGCGTCGCCAGCTCGTCGGGTGCGAATGCTTCGCCGTTCGACTTCGCGCCGAGCACGACCGCGCCGGTCACCACGTCGCGCACGCACATCGGGAAGGCCCACTCGCCGCCGAACGCCGTTTTGAGGCGACCGAGCTCACACGGTGAGCGCGAGGCGCGCATGCGAACAAGCGCCGGATCGTCGATTCCGGCTGTTTCCGGGCCGGAATTCTCGGCCGGATCGACGCGCAGCGCGCGGACACCGTCGACCACGTAGATCGCGACCGAGGACGCGCCGCTGCGCGCGAGCAGCTCACCCTGCGCGCGTTCGACCGCGACGCGCGGGTCGGTGACGTATGCGAGCTCCCAAGCGGCGATGCGGAGTGCACGCTCGGCTTCGTGGCGCTCGCGGAAGAAGAGGTCGTCGACGATGCGGTCGACGCGTTTGTGAATCGAGCGCAGCGAGAAGCCGAGGACGAGCGCGAGCGCCAGCTCGAGCGAGGTCGACGTGATGTGCGAGACGCGCACGAAGACGTTCGAGAGCAGCCATTCCAAGCTGCCGAACGTCACGACGACGACCGCCGACACGCCGCCGAACACCAGCGCACGGTTGATGACGAAACCGATGTCGACGACGCGATGGCGCAAGATCGCATAGCCGAGCCCGAACGGGATCGCGAGCAGCGTCAACAGGGTCCACTGGTATATGGGACCGAGCGGGACGTGCAGCAACAGCATCGCCGTGGCGGCGAGCGTCCCGGAGAAGCCGGCCGCGAGCGTCCACGCGACCCACTGGACGCGTTTGCCGTCCGCGCGGCACGCACCGCGTCCGCCGATGACGAATGCGATCGTGATCGCGATGAAATACAGCACGGTCTCGGCGATGCCGAACCCTTGCAGCGCGGGGTGCGGCTGCTTCCCGAGCACGAGCGCGACGAACACCGAGGCCGAGACCGTCACCAGGCAGACGATCGCGTACGGCAGGTTCGCGAGCTCAAGCCACCGGCGCACGCCGCGCGCGCTGCGCTGCGGAAAGATGGTCGCGATGGCGAGCGCCGCCCACCCGACGTAGACTTGGCAGAAGAACATGATGACGAGGATTGCGCCGACCAGCCAGAGCGGGTAGAACGGCCCGCCGCCGCCGAGCAGCGCGGCAACGCCGAAGAAGAGGCCTACCAGAACACGGGCCACCTCGTCGTTCGGGCGCCGAACCGCGACGGCCAGCCCCACCAGCACTGCCGCAAGCTGCAGCAACTCGAAGACCCAGAAGATCGGCGGCGCCGGACCGGCCGGCGTCATCGTGGCGGTGAACCGCGTCGGCGCGCCGCGCGCCGTCGTTCCGGTGAACGCGAACCGGTCGCCGGGCCGCTGGCGCACGAGGCGCAGCTGGTTCGCCGCCGAGCGGTCGACAAGGGCCACCCGGTCGCCAACGGCGAGCGGGCCGTCGATCCCCGAGCGGTCGGTGATCGTCTGGACGACGACCGAGCCGTCGGGGTAAAACGGTCCTTGGAAGCCGAGCTTGGCCCTGGCGGTGACGGCGGCGACCGCATCCACGGCGACCGAGCCGAGCAGCACGAGGGCGATCGTCACCGCGACGGCTCGCCAGAGGCGCGGTTGCATCGCCGGCTTGCTTCGCGGGAAGGCGCGGAGGACGCCTGTACGCCGGATTCTGTCGAAGCCTCCGAAGAGGCCGTGGCCGTCATCTCTCTGGGGCATGCATTGCTGCATACCTCGGTGCGACGTTGCTCGTTCCGCCGGGCAGGCGGCCCCGAGCCGAAGCTCAGGGATGTCGAGCGGTCTTGCTCCAGGTGGGGTTTACCCGCGTCCGCGTCACCGCGGAGCGCCGTGCGCTCTTACCGCACGATTTCACCCTTACCGATCGAAAATCTCAGTCATCCTGAGCTTGTCGAGGGCGGTATGTTTCTGTGGCACTTTCCTTCGAGTTGCCCCGACAGGACGTTATCCTGCACCCTGCCCGATGGAGCCCGGACGTTCCTCGACGCTCTCGCGCCGCGACGGCCCAGCGCCCTCCGCGTCGTCGATGGTGGAGGATAGGAGACTCGAACTCCTGACCCCTTGCATGCCATGCAAGTGCTCTACCAACTGAGCTAATCCCCCGCCGGATCGACCGACGTGCATTCCGGACCCGCCGGTGCGTGTCCTGGTTTCGTGGCGGCGCGCGGCTCGAACGCCATGATGAGCGACGGACCGTCAGGATGGTCCGGAGCGTCGCGCTCCCGCCGGAAGCCGGCTTTTTCGAACGCGCGAATCGCGCGCGCATTCGACGCCAGCGGGTCGACGGTAATTTCCGTCCAGCGAAGGCGGTCGCGAAGGTAGAGCGCCAGCGCGCGCACCGCGTCGGAACCGTAGCCGCGGTCACGCGCGTGGGGGACGAGGACGAGGTCGATCCCGCCGATCAGCGGCTCGTCGCTCCAGCCTTGAATGTAGCCGATCGGTTCACCGTCGCGTTCCACGACGAACGACAGCACGATCTCATCGCCGTTTTCGATCCCGAGGTACTCGGCGGCAACCTGTTCGCGCGATTTCGGCAGACCGCCCCAGTATTCAAAGATTTGCGGATCCGTGAACCAGCGCTCGAGCAGCGGCAGATCGGTTTGCGAAACCAGCCGGAGCGCCGTGAGCTCGCCGCGGATCACGCCGACGGTTCGGCGGAGAGATCGATGCGCCAAACGACGAGCTCGCCGTCGACCGGATCGGTGCGCGTTCCGCTGCGCCGGAATCCGTTCTTCACGAGCACGCGCTGCGAGGCGACGTTGTCGACGGCCGTATCGGCGAGTACCGTGCGGACGTCCGGATCGGTCCGTGCCGCGTCGAGCAGCGCCGCGACGGCCTCCGTCGCATGTCCCCGCCGCCGGCGGGTCGCTGCGATCCCGTAACCGATCTCGACCCGTCCGTCGGGGGTCGGCGCGTCTTTGTAGCTGCACAGCCCGACGACCTCATCGCCGGCGACGATCATCCACAGCGGGATGCCGTCGGAGCGCAAACGCCGCGCGACGCCGCGCAGCATCTCGAGATGCGGAACTTCGTCGACGCCGCCGGGCGGCAAGGCGAGGCCGTGCTCCGATGTACCGTCACCGCGAATCATCCAAGCGAAATCCGCATCGCTCGCGGCGACGAGCTTCACGCCGGCGTCACCCGCTCCGGCGGCCCAAAGCGATCAGCTTCGGAAATATCTGTCGATGAAGTCGCCGTATGGCGTTCCGGCGACGTCGAAGCCCGCTTCCGTGACCGCTCGCAGAGCGCCGGACGCGCCCGTTCCCTGTTGCTCGGCAGCGATGATCCCCGCCGCGACCGCGGCGCGCGTCCCGCCGGCTCAATGGACGAGGACCGAACCCTCACGCCCGGCAACCGCGTCGCGAATCCGGTGAATGTCTTCCTTCGTCACCGTGTCGATTGTCCACGGCACGGACGTGTAGTCGACGTCCGTCCCGGCGAGCGCTGCGGCGGTGTCGTTCCCCTCTTCCGCGTCGCCGCGAATGTTGACGACCGTCCGGAAGCGGCCCGACGTCAGCTCGTCCGCCGACGGCTGCCCGCCGACCACGATTCCCCCGATTGTAGCAGCGTTCTTCATACCGTTTCCCTTCGGAGCGCGTCCCCGTAGATTGCCGATAGGCCTCGGCGCTGGATTGGTCCTGCCAGGCCGCGTTGCATGCATGGGATCAGATCGTCCTCAACGCTATAATGGCACAGACCGAACGATCTCGTAGCGATCGATACGCGCCCCGTCCCAGACGAAGGCGAGCTGCTCGGAGATATCGTCCACGCGCGTCACCGCCGCCGGCCGGAAAATCCCATAACAGGTTCCGCCAGGAGCCCGCACGCTGTCGTACCAGACGCCGTCCGCGCCGCGCTGCCGAAGCTCGTGACCGAGGCGCTGCGCGGCACCGTACTTCAACGGGTCGGGATTGTAGATGGCCATCGCGCCACCGCTCGCCCGACGTACGTCAGTGATATTTCGATCGTCGAGTCGGAGTGTCAGCGCGACGCGCGGAATGCGGCCCGCAGGAGCGGCGCTTGCAGACAAGTATCGCGCCGCGTGGTAGGCTGATTCGCGCACAGCGACGTCGAGCGAGTCCCCTGCGTACAAGACGCCGAATGTGCCCGGAGAAAATCGACTTGGACCGGGGCG
Source organism: Candidatus Eremiobacterota bacterium (assembly GCA_019235885.1). Lineage (GTDB taxonomy): Bacteria > Vulcanimicrobiota > Vulcanimicrobiia > Vulcanimicrobiales > Vulcanimicrobiaceae > Vulcanimicrobium. The sequence continues at coordinate 49,500 of JAFAKB010000018.1, forward strand.
AAGAAACGGCCCCATAACGATCGCCGCGTGTGGGCCGCCGTAGCGATCGCTCACCGGGATGATTCGTAGCGCTCCGGCCGCATCCCGCGCGAGAGGATCGATTCGTGCACGAATCTCAAGGAGCGTGTCCAGGTCCGCCGGATCGTCGACTAGCTCGGCAAGCGCGGCCAACGGCGGCCGAGGATCGGCGACGACGCGCCGGAGATCTACCAACCTTGGCGCGCGAGGTCGAGATACCGTCGCACGTCGATAAGGTCGCCCATAAGGCCCGACGTCATCCGGTTCAACGGTGGTTCATCGCCGAAGTCGCGGTTCGGCCGCCGCACCCATTCATCGGCGATCGGACCACGGCCGAACAGAGCGGCGAGGTTTTCCCAGATGGCGATGAGATTCGCGACTCGCTCGCTCACGTCCGGCGATATCTCCCGGTCTGGAGAACCGGACATCCGACGCAGCGTGCGCTGATGGACACCCAGCAGTCGCGACGTCTCCGCAGCGGTGAGCCGCCAGTGCTCGGCGATCCGCAGTACTGCGCCGAGGGCGACCGTCGCGGTAGAATGCGGTGCAGTTGTGGACATCTGACCTAATAATGCGACGATAACGGACATTTGTCAACCCGGCGTGGCTAGCAAGTAACCTGGCGCCTCCAAGGAAGAGGGGCCCTCGTCAAGGTTCATAGCGATACCACTCCCTATTGCGAGCGCGGTCCTCGAACGGGACCGCGAATGCTTCTATAAAGTCGCGAAAGTGCCAGGTGACGAAAATGTCGAAGAATCGCCCCGTTTTCGATGCGACGCTAAAGCTCGTTTTGCGCTTTATTCCATTCTTCCCAGCACCGGACTATATGAATTAATTCGCTCGGTTCGTCGTAGAGAGAGGCGCACCTCGATGACCAGATCCGCGAAGCTTTCGAGTCGCTTGAGAAGTCGTCTCATTTAATCGAAGACCTTAGCGGCATCCTAAAGGAACGCGAGCAAAATTACTCGAACTGAGAGCGGAGTACGAGCGCGTTTCCAAGCTCGCGACCCTTACCAGCGCGCAGGCAGAAGCCGTTGCGGCTTCTCTCGAAAAAACGACAAACAAAGCGGCTCCGCGCGAACGTCTCATCGCGTTCGTCATCAATATATAGCCGCCGGGCTCATCATTTTTGTATTAGGCGTATTTGCGGCTGACTGGGTGAAGGCCCTCTTTTCCGCGCGCCCATTCTTAGCTGTTGTGCCGGCCGAATAAAGCCCGCGAACGTTGGGACGCAGTTGCTCTGGACGGACGACGACTGACCTGTTGCACTCGGTGCACGGAGTTCGTGTCGTAACCCTTCTTGTCAACCGAACGTCACCAGAGCGCGAACGGGCTCGGGATCAAGGCTCAGCACGCGACGCGCGGAGTCTGCTCGCGTGGTGCTTCCGTAATGGCGAAGGAGTACGTCGAGGTCAATCGAGCCGCGGCTGCTGCTGCACATCCTCTCGGCGGTCGCAGAAGCACTACACGCCGTTGACCGCGATGAAGGTCGCGCGCATTCTCCAGGGCGCCGCCTCAGCGTACCCGTAGACCCTCAGTGGACGGGTCGCAATGGGACCTTTTTCGTTCTCCGTCGTGCCACCCTAGCACAATTGTGCTCTACACCATTGAAAATCCGAGACGGTACGCGGTTTTCCGAATATGGAGACGAGGGGACTCGAACCCCTGACATCCTGCTTGCAAAGCAGGCGCTCTACCAGCTGAGCTACGTCCCCGGACGGGGGAGTGCGTTCGCCGGGGAGGTGGGGGACGGCCTCCGGCTCGCATTAAGGCGGATGCCCCCGGCCGCGACCGTGCCCCTGCCGTATCCCGAGACCCCGCGGGTGGACCAGATCGACGACTACTTCGGGACGCGGGTCGCCGACCCGTACCGCTGGCTCGAGGACGTCGACTCGGCGCAGACCCGGCGCTGGATCGACGAACAGAACGAGCTCACCGAGTCGTTCTTGGCCACCGTGCCGCAGCGCGAGGCGATTCGCGCGCGCCTGACCGAGGTGTGGAACTACGAGCGGCGCTCGGTGCCGGAGAAGGTCGGCGAGCTGTACGCGTACTTCCGCAACACCGGGCTGCAGAACCAAGCCGTGCTCTACGTCGCGCGCGATCTGGCCGAACCGGGACGCGTGCTGCTCGACCCCAACACGCTCTCCCCGGACGGCACGGTCGCACTGACCGGCGCTTCGTTCAGCGACGACGGCGCGCGGCTCGCGTACAGCGTCTCGTCTTCGGGTTCGGACTGGCAGGAGTGGCACGTGCGCGACGTCGCGACCGGCAAAGATCTTTCCGACGTCGTGCGCTGGTCGAAGTTCTCCGGCGCCTCGTGGAAGCGCGACGGGAGCGGGTTCTACTACAGCCGCTACGACGAGCCGTCGACCGACAACAAGTTCAAGGAGACGAACTACTTCCACAAAGTCTACTTCCACCGGCTCGGAACGCCGCAGTCGACCGACCTGCTCGTCTACGAACGCCCCGACCACAAGGACTGGAACTTCGGCGCGATCACGACCGAGGACGCGCGCTACCTCGTCATCGACGTCAGCCACGGAACCGCGCCCGAGAACGCGATCTTCGTCAAAGACCTGGCCGGCGACGGCGCGGTGATCGAGCTGCTGCCGGACGAGGACGCGCGCTACGCGTACCTGGCGAACGACGCGACGGCGTTCTACTTCCTGACTACCAAAGACGCCCCGCGCGCGCGCGTGATCGCGATCGAGCTGCACGACCGCACCGTGCGCGAGATCGTCCCGCAGAGCACCGACCTGCTTGACGACGCCCGGTTCTTCGGCGACCGTATCGTCGCTGCGTACCTGCACGACGCGCTCGCGCGCGTGGTCGTCTACGCGCTCGACGGGAGCGTCGTGAGCGGCGTCGCGCTGCCCGGGCTCGGCAGCGTCGCCGGCTTCAGCGGCAAGCGCCGCGCGCAGGAGACGTTCTACAGCTACACCAGCTACACCGAGCCGACGTCGATCTATCGCTACGACATCGCGAGCGCGCGCTCCGAGCGCGTCTTCACGCCGCCGATTCGCATGGACGCGAGCGCGTTCGAGAGCGAGCAGGTGTTCTACACCTCGAAGGACGGCACGCGCGTTCCGATGATGGTGACGTACAAGAAAGGTGTCGCGCGCGACGGCAGCGCGCCGGCGATTTTGTACGGTTACGGCGGGTTCGACATCTCGCTCACGCCGGCGTTCTCGTCGGCGGTGCTGGTGTGGCTCGAGATGGGCGGGATCTACGCGGTCGCGAACCTGCGCGGCGGCGGCGAGTACGGCGAGTCGTGGCACCAGGACGGCATCAAGGCGCGCAAGCAGAACGTCTTCGACGACTTCATCGCGGCGGCCGAGTACCTCATCGCCGAGAAGTGGACCTCGACGCCGAATTTGGCGATCCACGGCGGCTCGAACGGCGGGCTGCTGGTCGGGGCGTGCATGACGCAGCGGCCGGAGCTGTTCGGCGCGGCGCTGCCGACCGTCGGCGTGCTCGACATGCTGCGCTTTCAGCACTTCACCATCGGCTGGGCTTGGGCGTCGGACTACGGTTCGTCCGACGATCCCGACGAGGTGCGCGCGCTGCTCGCGTACTCGCCGTATCACAACGTGCGGCCAGGCACGCGCTATCCGGCGACGCTGATCACCACCGGCGACCACGACGACCGCGTGTTTCCGGCGCACTCGTTCAAGTTCGCCGCGGCGCTGCAGCACGCGCAGGCCGGCGACGCGCCGATCCTGCTCAGCGTCGAGACGAAAGCCGGCCACGGCGCCGGAAAGCCGACCGCGAAGCAGCTCGACGAAGTGGTGGAGCGCTACGCGTTCCTCGTCAAAGTGATGAAGCTGACGGAGACGGCGCCGGCGAAGGCGGTTCTTTGATCTCGGGGATCGGGGGCGGCGGCGCAGGGGTGAGCCCGGGGCGCTGACGCTGGCGGCGCGAGAACAGCTTTTGCATCTCGTAGCTCGCCGCGGCGCGAATGTCGAGCGCGGCCGGACGGTAGATCGACCGGCCGAGGTCCGTGTTGCGACCGTTCAGCGTGACGGAGCTGGGCTGCCATTCCGCGACCAGCTCGGCGAGCTTGTCGCTTTGGCGAAAAACGCGCAACGCCGCGGCGGTGTCGCCGAGCAAGCCGTAGCAGCGTCCTTCGACGATCAGGTACTGCGCCTGCCGTGCGACCAGATAGTTCGCGCCGGGCTCGTCGGCTTGCGCGGTGCCGTGCGCGGTGCCCAAGCGCCAGTCCAGCTCGCACAGGTGGTATGCGTTGACGACGCGGTCCGCCGCGGCCGCGATCTTGCGGAAATCGTTCGTCTCCGCCGCGGCGTTGAAGTCGGCGATGCGCGCCGGCGCCCGCGAGCACACTTTGTCGACCGGCGCCGGCGTGTGCAGCGGCTCCGGCGTCGGCTCGCCCAGAGCCAACGCCGATCCGGCGCAGCAGAAGAGCAAGAAAAAAGCGGCAAAGGCAAACCCGCGTCTTTGCATCTCCGACTCCGTCAGTGTGCCGCCGGCGGCTCCAGCTTCTTGAGCTCCATATCGGCGGCGGCGCGGATCTCTACGGCCGCGTCTTTGTAGCGGGATCCGCCGCGATCGGTATTACGGTGCGCTTCGTTGCCGCCGCCGGCGCTTGCCGGTGGCGCCCCAGGCGCCGCCGCGCCGGAGTCCGGGCCGGGACCGCCGGTCGTCGCCGAGGCGTGCCACGCTTGCGATTCTGGCTGCCAGATGGCGACGTCGTCCGCGAGATGTCGCGCTTTCTTCAGCGCCGCGATCGCGTCGGCCGTGTTGCCGCCGGCCGCGAGCGCGCGACCCTCCACGACGAGGTATTGCGCGGCGCGCGTCTTGTCGTAGTTCACGGTCGGCTCGACGGCGACGCCTTTGGTAACTTGCGCCTCGGAAGCGCACAGCTCGTAGGCGTCGGCGATAGCGCGCACCGCGACGGCAATCTTCGCCATGTCGTTGGATGCCTTGGCGTCGTTGAAGGCCGCAAGCTTGGGGACGGCGCGCGGGCACAGCGCATCGGCCGGTGAGCCTTGCGCAGCGGCGGGGCCACCTTGGGCGAGCGCGACCAGCGCGACCGCCACACACGACACAATTTGCAGGCGCATGGCACTAAAATTGCACTGCTCCCGCCGGACTCGCCTGCCGGGCGAGGCAGAATTTGCGCTTGCGTTACGGTCGCGGTGACGGTGAGGTGTCGAGCCGCTCGAACGTCTCGGGCGTCGGCTGCGCGAGCGGCCGGCGGCGGCCGGGAAGCACGGAGCGCGGGTGCGGCGTCGCGCGGTGCTTCGGCGTGCGCTTGTGCGTGGGCCGCGGGCTCGGGGAGAGGTACTGCCGCGGGTCGACGATGATCAGCGGCTTCCACGGGCGCGATCCGGGCGTGGCGGCGGCCGGCGGTGCGGTTTGCGCGGCGGACGGCGGGGCGAGACCGAGGGCGAGCGCCAGCACGGCGAGCGGGGCGGCGAGCGGCTTCACGTTCCTCATCCTACCGCAGAAACGAAAAGCGCCTCGCAAAAAGCGAGGCGATCTGGTGGGCCATCATGGATTCGAACCATGGACCTCATGCTTATCAAGCATGCGCTCTAACCAACTGAGCTAATGGCCCCGGGGCGTCGGCGCTTAGTCTAGGGCAGCGCCGGGCCCTTGTCAACGAGCGCCGAGCCGTCGGGCGCCGCGCGCTCAGATCAGCTTGATCCAGGCGTTCATCGCTTGGTCGTCGCTCTTGACCTGCTGCAGCGCCATGTTGCGGAGCGCGTTGAACTCGCGCTGCTCTTCGGCTTGCATCGCCGCGATCTGGTCGAACCGGCTTTGCTGCGCCAGCATGGCGAGATTGGCCGCCGCCTCCTCTGCCGTGACGGGCTGCGCCGCAGCCGGGTGCGCCGCGGCGTGTGCGGGCCGCTTCCCCGCGCCCGCCGCCGGCGCGCGGGCCGGCGGGCGGTGCGGGGTGGCGGGTTTGATCGGCAGCGCGTCCATCAGCCGATCGACCGGATGAACTCTTTGACGATGTTGTTGTCGGCTTTGCGCTGCTGCATGGCGACGTCGCGCAAGGTGTTCGTCTCGCGCAGCAGCTCGGAGCGCTCGGACGACATCTCGTCGAACTGCTGCGACTGCGCCTGGAGCTGGAGCTGAAAGACCATTTGCTGCGCGTTGAGCGCCTCGGTCGCGGCCAGGTAGCCGCCGTTGAGCATGTTCTGCGCGCCGTTGCTGAAGCCGCCGACGGTCGACGCTCCGGATCCGCCGAAGCCGCCAGCCAGCGCGCCGGCTCCGATCGACAGCGGGTTCGCGCCCATCGCGGCGCCCTGCGCGGCGCCGGCGACCGCGCTCAAGAGGTTGAAGCCCATCTCGTTCGTCCTTTGTCAGTCGAGCGCGTCGGCGTAGTCGCCGGTCGCGGGAGCGAGGTCGCGTTGCGTGGCGTCGGGCTGCGCGAGCGGCCGGTACGCCGGGAGGTTCAGCGGCATCGCGCCGACCGGACAGTACTGCGCGCCGGCGGCGCCCTGGCCGAGGTCGCCGGCCAGCCCGCGCAACGCGTCGATCTCCGCGGTCGAGTCGCGCGGATCGGACGCGCCGGCGAGGGCGCCCGGCGAACCGCCCGCGCCGCCGAAGCCGCCGAGTTGTGCGTAGTGACGGAACACCGAGTCGGCGTAGCCGACCGGCTGGCCGTCGCCCCAGTCGGTGCGCGTTCCGGTCGCGTTCGGCGAGCCGGCGTTGTAGGCAGAGAGCGCCGAGCGCACGTCGCCGTACCGGGTCAGGTTCGACTCGAGCAGGCCGGCAGCGTAGTCGGCGTTCTGGGCCGGGTCCATCGCGGCGGGGGTGCGGGCGAAGGCGTGCCAGCGGTCGTCGATCTGGAAGAGGCCGTAGCCGTGGCCGCCGTCGCCGACGACGTTGCGGCCGGAGTTGCTGCCGGGACCGCCGGTCTCCTGGGCGGCGACGGCGGCCAGCAAGCGGGGGTCGAGGTGGTGGCGGGTCGCCGCGGCCGCGATCTCGGGGCCGTAGGCGACGTTGGAAGTGATAGTCATGGTGCCGGTCGATCACGCCGACCGAGCGCGTTGACAAGCCCCCCGGGGTCGTCTACCATAGGTCAGTTGCATGGGGTCTCCTCGCGGGGACCTCGTTCTATGGTATGGGCTCTTCACTGGTCATCGACGTCGGCTCGGTCCTGTCCGCGGGGCGGCCGATCTCTCTCGACGAACGGGTCGAGGTTCCGCCGTTCTCCTCCGTCACGTTCCCGCAGCCGGCGCACGTCCGGCTCGATCTACGGCGCGTCGGGCGGGGACTGGAGGTCGACGGAACCATCGAGGCGGCCGCCGCGGGGCCGTGCGACCGGTGCCTTGAGGACGCCGTCGTCCCGCTGACGGTCGATGTCGACGAACGGTTCGACCCGCCAAGCGGAACGAGCGATCCTTTCGGCGAGAACAACGTCCTGAGCGGCACGTCGCTGGACGTGGGCGACCTGGTCAGGCAACTGGTGACCAGCGCGCTTCCGATGACCCTGACGTGCCCGGGCGGCTGCGCCCGCCCTCCCGAGTTGTTGATGGAAAGCGATCATGGCGAATCTCAAGTGGAAGACCCCTCGATCCAAGACGCGTAGCCGGCGCGCTGCGAACTGGAAGCTCAACCCGGTGACGACGGTCGAGTGCCCGCAGTGCCACCAGCCGAAGCGGCCGCATTTCGTGTGCGATTTCTGCGGGACGTACGACGGCCGGCAAGTCGTGGCGAAAGACGAGCCTACGGGCCATCAGCACGGTTAGTTGAATCAGACTGGGGTCCGCATCGCGGGCGTCGGGCACTACGTGCCCAGCAAGGTGCTCACCAACGCCGACCTCGAGAAGCTGCTCGACACGTCGGACGAGTGGATCACCACGCGCACCGGGATGAAGGAGCGGCACATCGCCGCCCTCGACGAGCCGACCAGCGAGATCGCGCTCGCCGCGGCGCGCCACGCGCTCGACAACGCCGGCCTCACCGCGAAAGAGCTCGACTGCGTCATCGTCGCGACCGTCACGCCGGACTACGCGTTTCCGGCGACCGCCTGCATCGTCGGCGCGAAGCTCGGCGTGCCGGGCGTCCCCGCGTTCGACATGGAGATCGCGTGCAGCGGCTTCATCTACGGGCTCACCGTCGCTGCGAGCATGGTGCGCACCGGGGTTTTCAAGCGCGTCCTGCTGGTCGGCGCCGAGGAGCTCTCGCGCCTGGTGAACTACGAAGACCGCGGGACCGCGGTGCTCTTCGGCGACGGCGCGGGCGCGGTCGTCCTCGAAGCGAGCGAGACCGACTCGTTCTTGGGCTGCGAACTGGGCGCCGACGGTTCCGATCCGAACGCGCTGAAGCTCCCGATCAGCGGGACGGCCGATCCGCCGATCACCGCGGAGGACCTCGCCTGCAAGCGCAACACGATCTCGATGGACGGCAAGGAAGTCTTCCGCTTCGCCGTCACCAAGATGATCGAAGCCACGAACGTCGCGCTCGATAAGGCGAACATCCACTCGCACGACGTCTCGTGGGTGATTCCGCACCAGGCGAACATCCGCATCATCGAAGCCGCCGCGAAGCGGCTGGCGATCCCCGACGACCGCGTGGTCGTCAACATCGACCGCTACGGGAACACCAGCGCGGCGTCGATCCCGATCGCGCTCTCCGAGACCGTTGCCGCGGGCAAGCTCAAAGACGGCGACGTGCTGCTCTTCGTCGGCTTCGGCGGCGGCTTGAGCTGGGGCGCGGTGACCTGGCGCTGGAACACGCAGCGCACCTACGCCAACGGCAAAGCCGGCTAGTGCTCGGCCAAGACAACTAATGCGCGTCGGCGTCATCTTCCCCGGACAAGGCTCGCAAGTCGTCGGCATGGGCGTCGACGTCGCGCGCGCGTACCCGCAAGCGATGGCGTGCTTCGCGGCCGCGAAGACCCTGCTCGGCTACGACGTGTTGAACCTCTGCGAGCACGGCCCGCAAGAGCGGCTCACCGAGACGCGCTACGCGCAGCCGGCGATCTTCGTCGCGAACGTCGCGCTGGCGAAAGCGGTCGGCGAGGGGTTGCGGCCGGTCGTCAGCGCCGGGCACTCGTTCGGCGAGTACTGCTCGCTCACGCTCGCCGGCGCGCTGACGTTCGAGACGGCGCTCACGCTGGTGAACGAGCGCGGGCTCGCGATGAACCGCGCCGCCGCGCAGGCGAACGGCGCGATGGCGGCCGTGCTCGGGCTCGCACCGGACGCGCTGCGCGCGGCGGTCGCGCAGGCGGTCGAGCGCGGCGCCGGGCGCGTGCAGCTGGCGAACTTCAACGCGCCGGGCCAGATCGTGATCAGCGGCGACGCCGAGGGCGTGCGCTTCGCGGGCGAGCTCGCGATGGAAGCCGGCGCGAAGCGCGTCGTGCCGCTGAACGTCAGCGGCGCGTGGCACAGCGTGCTGATGGACCCCGCGCGCGCGGAGTTCGCGCCGCACGTCGCCGCGGCTACTTTCTTTCCGCCGGCGTTCAGCGTGATCTCGAACGTCGACGCGCAGCCGTACGGCGACGACGTCGAGCGCATCAAAGCGAACCTGGTGCGGTCCGTCACCGACGAAGTGCTCTGGCACGACACCGCGCTCGCGATGGTCGCGATGCAGCTCGACCTCATCGTCGAGTTCGGCGCCTCCGCGGTGCTCGCGCCGATGTTCAAGCGGATCGAAGGCGCGCCGAAGGCGATCACCGTCTCCGACGCCGCCGCCGTCGAGAAATTGCGCGCGCAGCTGACCGAGTCGCAGCCACCGGAGCTTGTCGAAGGATGACCGGGAAAGTCGCCGTCGTCACCGGGGCCAGCCGCGGGATCGGGCGCGCGATCGCGGTCGACCTCGTGCGCGCCGGCGCGGACGCCGCGCTGTTCGGCCGCGACACCGCGGCGCTCGCCGAGACGGAGCTCGCCTGCCGCGAAGCGCGCGCCGGCGCGAAGGTCGCGGTGCGCGCGGTCGACGTCGCGGCCGAGGACGAGGTCAACGCCGCGATCGGAGCAGTGCTTGCGGAGTTCGGGCGCATCGACGTCGCGGTCGCCAACGCCGGGCAGGCCAAGGACGGCTTGATCTTGCGCTTCAAACACGACGACCTCGACCGGCTGCTCGACGCGAACCTCAAGTCCGCGTTCTACCTGAGCGCCGCCGTCGCCAAGCCGATGATGAAGCAGCGCGAGGGCGCGATCGTCTTCGTGTCGTCGATCGTCGGGATTGCGGGTAATGCCGGACAGAGCGCCTACGCGGCGACGAAAGCGGGCGTCCTGGGGCTCGCCAAGTCGCTCGCGAAGGAGCTCGGCTCGCGCAACATCCGCGTCAACGCGGTCGCGCCCGGTCTCATCGAGACCGCGATGACCGCCGAGATGCCGGCTGCGGCGCGCGAGCACTATCTCGCCTCGATCGCCCTCGGCCGCGCGGGCACGCCGCAAGACGTCGCCCCCGTCGTCACCTTTCTCGCCTCCGACGCCGCCCGTTACGTCACCGGTCAAACCCTGGTGGTCGACGGCGGTTATCTGATGTAGCCCCACCCACTCGCACGTAGGAGACTGAACGAAACCATGGCTTCCGACACTTTGGACCGCGTCAAGAAGATCATCGTCGAGCAGCTCGGCGTCGAGGCGAACGAGGTCACGCCCGAAGCGTCGATCACCGACGATCTCGGCGCGGACTCGCTCGACCAAGTCGAGCTCGTGATGGCGTTCGAGACCGAGTTCGGGATCGACATCCCGGACGAAGAAGCCGAGAAGATCAAGACGGTCGGCGACGCGGTCCAGAAGATCGACGCCGTCGCCGCCGCCAAGGAATAACGTTTGCTCGAAGCCCTCAGCGAGCGCTTAGGCGCCATCTTCGATCGGTTGTCGAACCGCGGCCGGCTCTCCGAGTCGGACGTCGCTGAGGTATTGCGCGAGGTTCGCGTCGCGCTGCTCGAAGCCGACGTCGCGCTGCCGGTCGCCAAAGAGTTCGTCAACCGCATCAAGGACAAGGCCGTCGGCTCCGACGTCCTGACCTCGCTGACGCCGGCGCAGACCGTCATCAAGCTCGTGCACGACGAGCTCGTCGAGCTGATGGGCGGCGCGGTGGCGCGGCTGCAGTACAGCGACGCGCCGCCGACCGTGTACCTGATGGTCGGGCTGCAGGGCTCGGGCAAGACCACGCACGCGGGGAAGCTCGCGCTGCGCTTGAAAGAGCAGGGCCGGCGCTCGCTGCTGGTCGCGGCCGACGTGTACCGCCCCGCCGCGATCGATCAGCTCAAGACGCTCGGAAAACAGATCGACCTGCCCGTCTTCGACGAAGGACAGGGCGATCCGGTGAAGATCGCGCGCGACGGCGTCGCCGAAGCGCGGCGGCTCGGCATCCCGACCGTCATCGTCGACACGGCGGGACGGTTGCAGATCGACGAGCGGCTCATGGAGGAGCTCGAGCGGATCAAGGCGGCGGTGAAGCCGACCGAGATCTTGTTCGTCGCCGACGCGATGACCGGGCAAGAAGCGGTGAACGTCGCGAAGACGTTCAACGAGCGGCTGGCGATCACGGGCGTGATCCTGACCAAGATGGACGGCGACGCGCGCGGCGGCGCAGCGCTCTCGATCCACCGCATGACCGGCGCGCCGATCAAGTTCGTCGGGACCGGCGAGAAGGTCACCGCGCTCGAGCCGTTCCATCCCGACCGGCTCGCCTCGCGCATCCTCGGGATGGGCGACGTCCTCACGCTGATCGAGAAGACGCAGTCGGTCTACACCGAGCAGCAGGCCGAAGAACTCGCGGCCAAGCTGCGCAAGTCGCAGTTCACGCTCGACGACTTCTTGGCGCAATTGCGGCAGGTGCGCAAGATGGGGTCGATGACCGACATCATGAAGATGATCCCGGGGCTTTCGAAGGCGCTGCCGAAAGTGGAGATCGACGAGAAAGACGTCTCGAAGATCGAGGCGATCATCTGCTCGATGACACGGCGGGAGCGGGAACGGCCGGAGATCCTCAACGGGTCGCGGCGCAAACGGATCGCGCTGGGGAGCGGGACGCAGGTCGCGGACGTCAACCGGCTGGTCAAACAGTTCGAGCAGTCTCGGCAGATGATGAAGCAGCTTGGGGGGATGAAGAAGGGGCGGTTTCCTCGGTTGCCCGTGGGATTGGGGCGGTGACGGCGGCCCGGTATGTCGTTTCGGCGGGGACGTGCCGCTGTTCGCATCGTGCGAACAACGGCACTCGGGTTGCTCCGTCGCTCCCGCCATCCTGGCTCCGCTCCTCCGCAAACGCCCCGCCGAAACGACATACCGGGCCGCCGTCACGGCACGATGTTTGCTAAGGCACTTCCCTCTTAGATTTTTCCAACCGCCCGCGGAGAAAGTTAGCGGGATTTCCTAGAAAGTCGACATGGTTAAGATCAGATTGCGGCGCATGGGCGCCAAGAAACAACCGACGTACCGATTCGTGGTGGCTGATGCTCGGTCGCCTCGGGATGGGCGTTTTCTTGAGATTCTCGGACACTACAATCCGCGGACGGAACCGAAGACACTGGTCGTCGATCAGGAGAAGGCGAAGCAGTGGCTCGACAAAGGGGCTCAGCCTTCCGATCCGGTGCGGCGTTTGTTCGCCGAGTTGGGGCTTGTGGAGCGCGGAGCGATTCCGGAAAACAAGCGGCCGCCGAAGGGCAAGAAGAGCTAAGCGATGAGCGCGTTCGACGACGAGTTCGGACTCTTCGGCGACGACGACGAGAAGGCTGGCGACGAAGAGCGGAAGTCGACGCTCGGCGCCCGGCGAATCGCTTCGGACGAAGCCGCGCACGACGACATCGAGCCGGAAGAAGAACGGCCGCGGCGCGGGACGCGCGACCGGCGCGAGCGCACCGGCGGCGCAGCCGCGCCGTCGGGCGAAGGACGGCGCCCGCGGCGCGAGTACGGCGGCGAGCGCGGGGCGCGCAAGACCGAGGATCCGGCGGTCGCGCAGAAGCGCGCGCTCGATCTGCTCGCGTTCTTGGCGCGCAAGCTCGTCTCGAAGCCCGACGTCGTGCTGGTCGAAGAGGTCGAGACCGACAAAGGACCGGTCGTCGAGCTCGTCGTCGAGCACGAAGATCTCGGCAAGGTGATCGGGCGGAGCGGGCGCGTCGCGCAAGCGCTGCGCACGCTCGTGCGCGCGAGCGCGGAGACGCGGATCAGCATCGACATCATCTCCTTCGAAGACGAAGTCGCCGAAGGCGAAGCGGAGCACGCGAGCGCCGAAGACGACGCCGAGGCAAACGACGCCGAATGAGGCGAACGCCGGCCGGGTGGTCGGCGTGTTCGGCTTGCGCGGCGAGCTGAAAATCGCCGCCAGCCGCGTCGGCGAGGACGCGCTCGCGCCGGGACTCTTGCTGCGCGCGACGCTTGCCGACGGCAGCTCGCGCGCACTGCGCGTGCGCGCGATGCGCTTGCACAAAGGACGGCCGCTGCTCGCGTTCGACGGCGTCGAGGACGCAAACGCTGCGGAGACGCTCGTCGGCGCGACGCTGGCGGTCGACCGCGCTGCAGTTTCTTTGGACGAAGGCGAGTATTTCGACGACGATTTGGCCGGCTGCGTGCTCGTGGATGCGGACGGCGTCGAGCTCGCCGAGGTCCTTGCCGTCGAGCATTATCCGGCGCAGGACGTGCTGATCGTCGAGCCGCGCGGGGCGCGCGGAAAACGGGCGATCGTGCCGCTCGTGCGCGCGTTCGTCAAAGCGGTCGACGTCCGCGCGAAACGGATCGGCGTCGAGCTGCCGGCCGGGCTGCTCGATGCGGGCGAGGCGGAAGAGGCTTAGCCGGCGAGCTTTAGCGGCGGCGGCGGCGCGGCGGGTTCAAGTACGCGCCGATCGCGGCTTCGACGGCGCGTTCGGTGGCGAGCTGCGCGCCTTGCGCTCCGCCGGCGTCGTTGCTGTGCGTTTGGTGCCAGAGCAATTTGCCGGCGCAGTCGTGCGCGCTCAGATCGAACGTTGCGCCGGCGCCGCCGAACTGCGCGTCGGGGCGGGTGGTCAGCGTGCCGGTCAGCACCGCTTTGACGGGATGCGCGGCGCAGGCGGCGGCTGCCGAAGCGGCGCGTTCGCCGCTGGTGCGGGCGAGGAGGTGCTGCGTCGCGATCTCGCGCAGCGCGGCGTCCGCAGGGCCTTCGACCGGAACGACCGCGATGGTCTCTGCGGTTGCGGGCGCGGCGGCGACGGTGCGCGGCGCGTTCGACGGAACGGCCGTCGGGCCTGGGGCGGGGACCGAGGTCGGCGTCACGCGGGCGACCGAAGCCGCGGCCGACGACGCCTTCGGGGCGGGGCTCGCTTTCGGCGCCGGCGTCTGTTTCTTGCGGCGGCTGAAGAGCTTGTTGAGGTTCGCTTCGGGGCCGCCGGTGGCGGAGGGGGTCGGGCTGGCGCGCGGGGGCGCGGTGGGGATCGCGGCAAGGCCGCGGTTCGCGTGGCGGGAGATGAACGTTGCCAGGTCGTCGCCTTGGCCGGCGGCCTCGTTGTAGGTGTTGATCTGGCCGCTCTGGCTGAACAGCACGATCCCGGTCGTCGTGCTGACGACCTGCTCGACCAGCGAGACGCCGGTGCCGAGCGGCGACATGTAGCCGGAGACGTAGTAGTCCGCGTTGTGCGCGCGCGCGACCGAGAGGTAGTCTTTCCTCTCCGTCCCCGGCGGGGGCGGGATCACCGAGACCTGGCCCGTCTCCGCCATCCGGCTGGCGATGATCGTCGCGAGCCGCGAGCTGGCCTCGCGGTCGATCGAGCTCGCGCTCGCGGTGAACGGGTAGACGATCACGCTCGGCTTCGCAAACAACAGCGGTTCGGCGCCGAGCAGCGGCAGGCTGAACAGCGCGACGAGGGCGACGACCAGGAAACGGCGCACGAAGCCGCGTTCGGCCGCGGCCGGGGCGATCCCTTACGAGGCGAGCGGGAGGGCGCCGCTCTCGCCGTCCTTCTCCCACGCCGCGCTGACGTGCGCGCCGAACAGGAAGACGACGCCGATCAGGTCGAGCCAGAGCAGCAGCACGAAAAGTGCCGAAAGAGCGCCGTAGATCTGAAACGCGTAGCTGGCGTACGTCGTGTAGACCGCAAACGCGATCTGCGCGAGCGAGTAGCCGATCGCGCAGACGAGCGCGCCGGGGATGACGGACGACCAGCGCGGGTGGCGGTTCGGCAAGTACGCGTACAGCAGCGCGGAGACGGCGAAGACGAGCAGGGCCGAGCCCGCGTACGAGGCGATCTGCGGCGCCCAGCGCAGGGATTCCAGCCCGGCGAACTGCACGAAGAACGTGATGACGATCGGAACGACGGTCGCGGCGATCAGCACCATGCCGGCGAACGGCACGAGCGTGAGCGCGATCGCGACGTCCCACACGATGTGCCGGAAGCGCGTGATCCCGAGCGAGCGGTTCAGCGCATAGGTGAGCGCTTGAAAGAGGTTCTTGCCGGCCCAGATCAATCCGATCAAGCCGATCGTGCCGCTGAAGCCGCGGTAGCGCACGACCGCCGACAGGTTGTTCGTCAGCAGGTCGCCGAGCGCGGGAACGTAGACTTGAATCGCTTCGTTCGCGCGCGCGAGCCCTTCATCGGTGCCGTAGAGGAACGCCAGCATCGCGACCGCGACGAGCGACAAGGGAACGAGCGAGAAGAGCGCGGTGTACGCGATCGCCTGCGCCGTGAACGCCGAGCCTTCGGCGGAGAAGCGCAGCCCCGCCATGCGGAAGATGCGAATCAGCCGTGACACCAGCTCACCTCCTTCCCGTCGCCGTCGCCGTGCTGGTCGCCGTCGTCGTCGACGGCACCTTCGTTCCGAGCGTCCCGGTGGCGTCGCTCAGCGGCGGGCGCGTCGTCGCGCCGGCCGATCTGATCGCGAACTTCGCGGATCGCATCGACGCCGGGCCCGGCGCGGCGCTCACGGTGCGGCGCGGCCAACGCGCGTGCGCCGCCGTGCCGGCCGTTTCGGCCGATCCGGCGCTGTACGCGCTCGCGCCGCTCGCGCGCTGTCTCGGCGCGCACGTGAGCTGGGACGGCAGCGCCAAAACGCTGCAGCTCGCCTTCGCGGACGGACCGCGCGTGGTGCGCACGCCCCCGCCGTTCGATCCGAGCGCGCCGCAGGTCGCGCCGACGCAGATCTTCACGCCCGAGCCCGCGACGCCGACGCCGCGCGTCATCGCGACCGGCTCGCCGCAACCGCGCCGGACGGCGATTCCGGTCACGCCGTCGTGGCCGCTTACAAGCCCGCGTCCGTGATCGCTTTGATCCACCGCTGCGTGCTGGGATCGTCGAACCAGTTCGCGATGCGCGCTTCGAGCACGGGGATCGCGCGCAGGACGTTCGCCTGCCGCGTGACGCTCGCCGGATCGGGCGAACCCGAGTGCAGCTCGGCGTGCAGCGCGTCGACGGACGCCTTGGCCTGCGCGTCCTCGCCGGCCGCCGCTCGAAGCTCGTCGTACGGAGGATGCGGGACCGCGGGCTGACCGCTCTCGTTCATGCCGCAATCGTTCCCGCCGGAGGCGGCGCGCCCCTCACCGCGCCGGCTCGCCGGCTTGGCGGAGCAGCGTGTCGAGCGCGGTGCGGTACTCGCGCAGCACCGCGCGCTGCACCGCGGTCGGCGCGCCGTCGCCGTTCTCGACCGCGCCGATCAGCTGCGCGAGCCGGCCGTTGAGCCGCTCGAGCCGGCTCGCCAGCGCGGCGTCGTGGGGCCGCGTGCGCTGCGCCGCGGCGTACGACTCGTTCACCAGCGCGGCGATCTCGCTCGCGAGGTCGTACTGCGCCTGCAGATCGCGCGTCGCGACCGGGACGCGCGGGTCTTTGCGCACGAGCAGCGCGCGCGTTTGCTTCGCGCCGCCGGCGTCCAGGGTGACGGAATACGTGCCGGGCGGGACGGTCGCGCCTTCCGGCTGCAGCGGCGTGTCGTGCGGGATCGCGGCGATCGTCGCGTCCGGCCCGAACGTGCGCGGCGCGGGCGCGTGCAGATCCCACACGAAACGGTGCGCGCCGGCGCTCGCGTCGGGACGCGCTTGCGGTGCGATCCACCAGGCCGGCACGTCGAGCGCGCTGGGGTCGTACGGCGCGGGCGGATCGTCGCTCGCGAAGCGGCGCACGACGCGCCCGCGCGCGTCGGCGAACGTCAGCGTCACGCGCGGCGCGGCGCGCGGCAGGACGTAGTCGACGATCGCGCCGCTCGGCGGGTTCGCGGCGAACGGCTCGTCGGGCGGCAGCGGCGTGTCGGTGTTCGTGTCGCGCGGCACGCGCCAAGCCGGCGCGGGCTCGAGCAGCGTCGCGCGCGCGCTCGTCAGCGCGTCGGCTTGGCGCAGCGGCGCGACGTCGTCGAGAATCCAAAAGCCGCGGCCGTGCGTGCCGATCACCACGTCGTCGCCGTGCACGACCAGATCGCGCACCGACGTCGCGGGCAGGTTCAGCCGCAGCGACGACCACGAGCCGCCGTCGTCGAACGACACCCACACGCCGCGCTCGGTCCCCGCGTAGAGCAGGCCGCGGCGGCGCGGGTCGGCGCGCACGACGTTGGTCGGCGCGGCCTCGATGCCGCGGTCGATCTCGGTCCACGTCTTGCCGCCGTCGTGCGTGCGGAAGAGCTGCGGGCGCTGCTCGTCCAGCCGAATGCGGTTCACCGCGACGTACGCGCCGTTCGCGTCGAACGGCGACGCGTCGACGATCGAGATCTTTCCCCACGCGCCGATCCCCGGCGGGGTGACGTCGCGCCAGTGCTTTCCGCCGTCGGCGGTGCGCCACACCAAGCCGTCGTCGGTGCCGGCCCAGATCACGTTGCGGTCGCGCGGCGAAAGCCCGAGCGCGTAGATCACGCCGCGATGCGGCCGCTTCGCGGCGTCGGCTTGCGCGAAGACGCCCAGGTTCGGCGGCGTCGCCGGGTTCGGGCGCGTCAGATCGGGGCTGACGACGCGCCAGTGCGCGCCGTAGTCGGTCGTCTCGAACACGACGTTGCCGGCGAGAAAGAGCGCGTGCGGGTCGGCGGGCGAGAACGCGAGCGGCGCCGTGCGACGAAAACGGTAGTGCGGATCGCCGCGCCACGACACGATCGGGCCGACGTCGCGCACTTGTCCGGTGCGCTCGTCGTATCGCGAAACCTTGCCGCCGAAGACGATCCCCGGATGCAGCGGATCGGGAGCGACGTAGCCGTACTCTTCGGTCCCCACCGGGTGCCAGTCGCGAAAGGTGATCGCGCCGTCGTTCCCGCGCGAGAGCACGCCGGCGCTGCCGCTTTCCTGCTGCCCGCCGTAGACCCGATACGGAAAGCGGTCGTCGGTGATGACGTGATAGAACTGCGCCGTCGGCTGGTTGTACCATGACGTCCACGACGCGCCGCCGTTCACGGTGATGATCGCGCCTTGATCGCTGCCGAGCAGGATCGTGCGCGGGTCGTCCGGCGCGATCCAGATGCTTTGGTAGTCGTCGCCGCCCGGCGCGCCGCGCAGCGGGACGAACGTCTTGCCGGCGTCGGTCGACTTGTACGTCGAGGTGTTCGTTTCGTAGACCGTGTCGCGGTCGCGCGGATCGACCGCAAGCTGCACCAAGTCCGCGCCGCGCTCGGTGATGCGGTCGGTGTCGTTCGTCAGTGTCCAGGTGACGCCGGCGTCGTCGGAACGGTAGACGCCCTTTTTTCCGCCGCTCGCTCCGACGACGTCGGCGAACGCGTAGACGCGCTTCGGATCGCTCGGCGCGAGCGCAACCGCTATTCTGCCGAGTCCTTGCGCTTGCGCCGGCAAACCACCCTCGAGGCGTTTCCAGCTCGTGCCGCCGTCGGTCGATTTGTAGAGTCCCGTCCCCGACTGCGGGTGCTCGAACGAACCGCCCTCGGTCGTCTCCCACGGTGGCTGGCGCGCGGCCCACAGCGAGGCGTAGAGCGTGCGCGAATCGGTCGGATCGAGCGCGAGGTCGAACGCGCCCGCGTCTTCGTCGGTGAAGAGAACGCGGTCGAAGGTGACGCCGCCGTCGGTGGAGCGGTAGACACCGCGCTCCTGGTTCGGCCCGTACGGGTGGCCGAGCACCGCGACGTAGAGCCGGTTCGCGTCTTTCGGGTCGACGGCGATCTTGGCGATCTGCCGCCCGTCGCGCAATCCGAGATGCGTCCAGTGCGCGCCGCCGTCGGTCGACTTGTACATGCCGTCGCCGACGGCGAGATCGGGGCGCTGCCGGCCTTCGCCGCTCCCGACATAGATCGTGTCGGGTGCGGAGGGCGCGACGGCGAGCGCGCCGACCGACGCGCTCGGCTGGTCGTCGAACACGGGATTCCAGGTGCGCCCGCCGTCGGTCGTCTTGAAGACCCCGCCGTTGACGGCGGCGATGTAGAACTCGTGCGGCCGGCCGGGGACACCGCTGGCCGCGATCGTCCGGCCGCCGCGGAACGGCCCGATCGCGCGCCAGCGCAGCACCCCGCGCAGCGCGGCACCGGGATCCGGGGGCGGCGCCGCGGCGACCGGCAAGCCCCCGAGCGCGACGCTCAACGCGGCGAGGGATGCGAGAGGACGGCACGTTCGCGGCACCGAGCCCGGATGCGCCCTCGCGAACGAGTTGCCTGCCGAAGCAAGAGTCCGCCGGGTCGTGGCGAAGCAGCCGAGTCCGCCGCGACACACAGCGCGGCGCCGGGGTGTGTCCGGCGTCCGACCGGCCCGCGCACCTCGTCTACGAAGGGGGTGCTTCATGGCAGACTCCGACGCCGCCAAGGGCGGCGCAAAGGTTCGCCTCGACGACATCGTCGCGCGCGTTTTCCCCGATCCCACCAGCGCGCAAGGCGCAACGCTCCTGACCGGTTTCGTCGGAAAGGGCGACGCCGAAGGACGCATTCGCATCTATCCCGACATCGGCTTCAGCTGTTGGTACGACGTCGCGGAAGAGGACGTGCTCCACAGCGTGCCGCTTTCGCAGGAAACCTCGCCGCTGGGCGGCTCGCGTCTGTGGGTCAAGGCCGGCGCTGACGTCAAGACGGGGCCGGCCGCGCAGCCGCAACAGCTCGGCGGTGGCGGCGCGGTGCCGTTCGCCGCAAAGCCGGGCGGGGCAGCGCCCACGCCGCCGTTCTCGATCCAGCCGACGTGCGGCATCGCCTGCACGCTGGTGCCGCCGGTCTGTCCGCAGCCGACGATGTCCGGTCAGACGTGTCCGAACGGCGACTGCACGTTCTTCGGGACGTGCGGGCCGCAATGTCCGCCGCCGCCGTGCACGGTTCCGAGCACGTTATGTCCGACGGTCGACGTGCAGACGTGTCCGCCGTTCTGCGCACAAGCGCACGCCGGCGCGGCGGCAATCGTGCCGACCGACCAGGGCATCACGTGTCCGCGCAACATTTGCACGGAAACGATTCCGCCGACGCGGTTCGGCACGACGTGTCCGCGCAACATCTGCACGGAAACGATCGTGCCGACGCGGTTCGGCACGACCTGCCCGCGGTTCATCTGCACCGAGACGATCCCGCCGACGGTGCACGTGACGTGTCCGCCGCACATCTGCACGGAGACGATTCCGCCTGCTGCGGCAGCCGGCGTTCACGCGCAAGCGCTGCAGCCGACGCCGACGGCGACGTTCTTCCACACGTGCGGAGCGCAGTGCGGCGTCGCGCAACCGACGCCTACGGCGACGTTCTTCCACACCTGCGGGGTGCAGTGCCCCTCCGGCGTGCTGACCATCGTGTGCACGCAGGCCTGCCATCAGGGCTGGACGGTCGCGCAACCGGGTTGGACCGTGCACCAGGGCTGGACCGTCGCGCAGGGTTGGACGCTCGCGCAGGCGGCCGCGCAGCCGACGCCGACGGCGACGTTCAACCCGACACAGTGCACGCGCTGCTTCATCTGTCCGCCGGTCACCGCACCGACGCGCACGGGCGTGTTCGACCCGCTCGCGTGATCGAAGCTCGAGCGTGCTGACGCGCCGCGACGCGGTCCACCACCTCCTTCGCCTCGGTCTGCTCACGCCGGACGACGTCGTGAGCAGACCGATCACGGCGACGGAGTACTTCGGCCGCAACCACCTCGTGCGCGTCGAGACGCCGGGCGCTCCGAGCTACATCGTCAAGCAGCCGCGCGACCCGCGGGCCCCGGACGCCGCGACGATGTGGACGGAAGCAGCGATCTTCTGGCTTTCGGCGAACGAGCCGGCGTTCGCGCCGCTCGTTCGCTGGATGCCGAAGTACTACCACTACGACGAGCGCAACGCGATCCTCACCATCGAGCTCGTCCACCCCGCCGACTCGCTGATGGCCAAGCTTTCCGGCGGCGGCACCGTTCCGGCCGAGATGCTGCACGACGTCGGACGCGCGTTCGGCGTGCTGCACGGTTCGGTGTCCGGCATTCTGCGGAACGAGCGCGCGCGCCGAATCTTTCGCACCGGGCTCGCCTGGGCGACCACGCTGGGCTCCGTGCAGCAACACTACGTGCCCTCGACGAGCGCCGCGCGCGCGATCCTCACCGAGGTCGTGCAGCGTCCCGGCGCGCTGGCCGCGCTCGAGCGCGCGCGCGCGACGTGGCGCGACGAGCACGTGATTCACGGCGACGCGAAGGCGGCGAACATCATGGTGCTCCACGACGGGTCGGTGCGGGTGATCGACTGGGAGATCGCCGCGCTCGGCGACGGCCTGTGGGATCTGGGCGGGCTGGTGCACTCGCTGCTGGTCCCCAACCCGATGGAGATGCCGCTCGCGCTGGAGGCCGCGCAGCGGCGCGCGCGACCGCTGCTCGACGCGCTGTGGAACGGCTATCTTTCCGCGCTGCCGAACCCGCCGCCCGGTGATGATCCGCGCGTGACGCTGCTGCGGCTCGCCGGCGTGCGGATGCTGCAGACGTGTCTGGAGAGCGCGCAGTTCACCGAGCAGATCCATCCGGCGATCCCGGGCGTGCTGGCGATGGGCGTGGAGTTGATGACGGAGCCGGAAGCCTCCCGCGAGCGCTGGGAGCGCGCGGCGTGAGCGACTACGAATCGCAGCTGCGCGCGATCGTCGGAGCCGTGCACGTGCTTTCGAACGAGCGCGCGCGCGTGAGGGGTGCGCGCGGCGAGCAGCAAGAGGTCGCGATCGCGAACGAGCGCGGTCCGTTTCTCGGGCTGGCGGAAGCGCTGTACGCCGCGCACTACAGCCCGCTGCCGTTCGACGTGCCGGCGCCGGAGATCGCGCCGGACGCGTTCTTCGCGGAGTTGCGCGCGGCGAACCCGATCGGGCTGCGCTACGAGGGCGGCGCGTATCCTGCGCCGCGCGAGCTGGTGACGGGACCGTACGGGCACTACATGATCCTCGGCCGCACCGTGCACGATCCCTCGACCGGGCGGCAAGTTCGCTTCTACTGGAGTCTTGCGCCGGACGGCGCCGCGGCGTTCCTGCGCGAGATCGGTGCGCGGCTCGAGCGCCGCCGGATTCCGTTTCAGGCGAAAGTTCCCGTGCGGCCCGACGGCTACGGGCGCACCGACGCCGGCGTGCTCTATCTCGGCGACGACGACGTCGCCGCCGCGAGCGACGCGATCGCGGCGACGTATCGCGCCCTGCGTGGAAGCGTGCGCGAGCCGGTCCCGATGTTCGCGCGCGCGCTTGCGCCCGGGCTGGGCTTTGCCGAGAGCCCGCCGACACGCGACAGCTTCGGGATGCACCGCTGTGACTTGATCGCCGAAGGGCTCGTATGGGCGTTCGAGCGCGGCGCGGGCGACGACGACGCGCGGTACGCCGTGTTGCGCGAGCGGTTGACGAAGTACGGCTTCGAGCTCGGCGCGTTCGAGCGCAATCCGACCTCGTGCTATCCGTATCCGCTCGACGCGATCGCAGCGGAGGCGGCATGATCGCCGCCGCAGCGCTCGCGCCGAACGACGCGCTCGCGACCGCCGAGCGGATCGGCTACGGGATTGCGCGGCGCGCGCTGTGGGGCGGCGAGCGCTGCACCTGGCTCGACGCGATCCCCGTGCTCCCGGAGATGAACCCGGCGACCAGCACCACGAGCGGCGCGGACGTGTACGGCGGCGCGCCGGGGATCGGGCTCTTTCTCGCGCAACTGAGCGCGCGCGTCGACGACCCGCTGCTGAAGAAGACCGCGCGCGGCGCATTGCGCCAAGCCGCTTTTCGCGCGCGCGCGGAGAACGCGCCGCAGCTCGGCTTTTACGGCGGCGCCGCGGGCGCCGGCGCGGCGCTCGTCTTGGGCGGGCGCGAGCTGGGCGAAGAAGAGTTCGTCGAAGCCGGACGCGCGCTGCTCGCGCGCGTCGGGCTGGCCGACGAGTATCTCGACGCGAACGATCTGATCGGCGGCATCGCGGGCACGGTGCTTGCGCTGACGGTTGCGGCGCGTGCGCTCGGCAACGATGCGGCGCTGCTGTCCCGCGCGCGCGACGCGGCGCAGACGCTGCTCGCGCGCGGGATGCGGGACGCGCGCGGAACGCTCTCGTGGAGCACGATGCAGGACAAGCGCGCGAACCTCACCGGCTTCGCGCACGGCGCCGCCGGCATCGCGCACGCGCTGCTCGCGCTGCACGCGCTCGCACCCGAGCCGGCGCTGCAAGAAGCGGTTTCCGCGACGTTCGCCTACGAGCGCGGCGTCTTCGATCCGGCACGTTCGAACTGGCCCGACTTTCGGGTGATGCCGGGTCAGCCGCCCGGGCCGCTCGCGTTCGGCGTCGCCTGGTGCCACGGTGCAATCGGGATCGTGCGCAGCCGGCTCTTCGCCGAATCGCTCGGCGGCTTCGAGGTTTCCGGCGAGATCGAGGCGGCGCTGCAAACGACGGCGACCACCGCGCAGCTGTGGTCCCGCGATCCGAACGCCGACTTCACGCTGTGTCACGGCGTCTTCGGGATGGTCGACGCGCTCCTCGACGGCGTGCGCTCCGGACGCAGCGCGTACGCGCCGCTGCTCGCGACGGTCGTCGCCGAGGCGACGGAGCGCTTCGACCGCGGCGAGCGGCCGTGGCCCTCGGGGCTAATGACCCGCGAGCAGATCGACGGTTTGCTGCTCGGGACCGCGGGCATCGGCCACGTGTACTTGCGGCTCGCGGATCCGTCGCTCGAGCCGCTTCTCGCGCCCGGCGGTGCGCGCGCTTAGCGGTTCTGGTTGATGAACGCGTCGATCAGCGTGAAGACGCGGTCGGGCTGGTCGAACATCACGAAGTGGCGCGCCGGCGAGAGCGAGACGACTTGGAGTTTCGGCGCGCCGTTCAGCAACGCGCGGTAGTATTGGACTTTCTGATCCTCGGTGTACTGCACCGGCGAGTTCGCGAGGTCGGCCGCGTCGTACGGCGTGATCTCGAGCAGCGGGACGGAGATGTTCCCGAGCCCCGGGCGCAGGTCGGAGCCGAGATCTTCCTTGAGCCACTCCGCGACCGTAGCGGGATCGCTCTTCGCTTCGAGGTCGGCGAGCTGCGCGCCCAGCTGCTCGTCCAGAACGCCGCCGGGCCCCTTCATATAGCCTTTTTCGTAGTCGAGCAGCTGCTGGTGCGTCTCCGCGGCGATCTGCGTCGCCGCTTGTTGCGCGCCGGCGGCGCGCTGCTCCGCCGTGACGCGTTCCATCCCCGGAAAGATCGGCATGCCGTCGAGCGCGACGATCCCGCGCAGCCGGTCGGAATGCTGCTCGCCGAGCAGGATCGCGAGCGTTCCGCCCAAGCTGTGGCCGACGACGACCGGTCGCACGATCTTCTGCGCGCTCAGAAAGGCCCAGAAGTCGTTGGTGAAGCGGTCGAACAGCGGCGCTGGGGCCGGCGGGCGACCGTCGAAACCCGGCAGCGCGACCGCGTAGACGGTGTGGCGCGGGACCAGCCGCCGGATCAAGTCGTTCCACTCCCACGTCCCCACCGTGAGGCCGGGCAGCAGCACCACCGGATCGCCCGCGCGCCCGTAGCGCTCGACGTGCAGCGAGCCCGAGTCGTACTGCGCCTCGATCGGCGGCGCGGAGGGAAGCGAGGCGGCGGCGGCAGCAAGCGGTGTCGCGAGATACAAGGCGACTGCACAGGCGGAAGCGAGCGAACGAATAATCATTGACGGCGTCTATCGTTCGCCGGCGAAAAAGTTACCTCTGCCGAGGAAAGATCCGCGGCGTGGTCGGTCCTGTAGTCGTCCGCGGTGCGCAACGGTGCCAAGCGGTAGCGGCAACCGCGCCCGATCCGGCCGGCTGCGAAGCGTTCGCCGTTCTCACAGGACGGTGCCTCGGTCGCTACGGTCCACGGCGGCCAGGCGACGTTCTCGACGACGGCGCTATCATGATCGAGCTCCGTCATCGAGGTGAGGACCTGGCAGCTTACGCGGTCGGCTTTGCGCAGCGCTCCCGGAGTAACCGGCTGCCATACAACGCCGACACTAATGAGGCCGTCTGGCTTTTGCCATGCCTTTGCCAGCAGCAACGTGCGTCCGAGCAGAAATGTTTGGTGCGGTGCCGGCTCCGTAAAGTAGGATAGGCACGATCCGGAGGAGAGCGCAACCGACGCCTCCGACGGCACCGTGGGATTGAGGAAGTGCGCCGTGAGCGCCATCGCTCGTCCGATCGCGTGACGCTCCAGGCGCAGCCGGTTCGGAGTCGCCGGAACGCGGGGTGAAAAGAACGCGTAGCTGACCGTGCCACGTTCGCGCTTCGCGTCGGCGTAACCGGCGGCAAGCGCCCCACCGTTGCTGGGCAGCCGATTCCACAAGGACGGATAGCAGAGCGCAACGCCGGGATCGTGCAGCGCGACGCCAGAAAAAGCCTCGGCTTGCCTGGAGACGTCGCGCTCACCGGTCGAGACGAGCTCGCCGTCGCGATAGATCTGAACCCGGTATTTCCCGTTCATGTCGATGCAATCCGTATTGCCGGAGCTAAGCAGCTCCGACGTGTAATACGTGATCGAGCCGTTCTTGTGCTGAAATTTCACCGGGTCCAGCGAACGGGTCAGTTCAGGTAAGACGTACCAGGTGCTCCAATCTTTGTCGTATTTCCAAACAACCATTACGAGCGTTCCCGGTTCTTCGATCAAGGGGCGCCGATCCGGGATCCGCCAGCTCAGAACGCTCGGGGTTATGTCGAGAGCCGGCTGCGCCGGAAACGGCAACTCGGACCCAGCATAAGCCTTCTGCCACGTGTTCTTCAGCATCGACGCGACGAGACTGTCCACGATGAGCGTCAGCCGCTCACAGTCATGCTTTTGAAACCAGCTCAGGGTTTCGCAGCGCGTGCGAAGCAGCTCGAGATCGGTGATCGCCGAGTCGATCAGCGCAGGATTAGCGGCAGCGGCCGGGTCGTTGTACGCGCCGGAGTATTCTTTGAGAGCGTCCTTCTCGCGGCGGTCGGCGAGAAGCATGAGCGCCAACCGGAACCGCAACGGCAAGGTTTCCGCTCGGTCCGGTGCAATGAGGGAGAACGGTTCGACTGCCAGAACGTCGAATGCATCCTGGAGCGCGAGGTGCAGCAGCGCCCGGTCGTTGTTGTTCAGCGCCGAGAGGTAGTGGTGCAGGATGGTGTTCTCCACCAGCGGCTGGGGTGCCGCGAAACCGCGAGCGTCGAGGTCCGCCTTCACGGCATCGTCGCGGACGGTCATCCTTTCGAGTTCGGAGCGCGCAACGATCGAAACGTATGGAGTTGTCTGCTGGGGCGTCGCAATCTTCGATGCAATTTGCGCATTGCGGTAGTCGGCGAGCGCGAAGCCAGGGCGCAGCGTCGCTGCGAGACGGTAGAGGTCCGCCGCATCCCTGCGCTCGCGAGACGTTCGTGCGAGCAGTGCCAGCGTTTCAGCCTTCGCATAGCACATCGCTGCGAGTTCGTCGGCGTCGTGGTCCGCGACGCGGTCGCTGCACAACCTGATCGCGGTTGCGACGTCAGAGTCGTTTCGCGGGTGCGGCGCCGCGTGTTGAAACAAGCCGGTGACTGCGAGAACAAGGCCGCTCACGAAGACGCCTACGGCGAAGAGGCTCAAGATAGAGCTGCCGTTCGTGTGGCCCGCTCCCAATGACTGGCCGAAGAGATACAATGCGATCCCGAACAGCGCGACCGCGCCGAACAGAACGCTGGCACGCTGCTCGTGCGTCGCGCGCGCCGTATCTGCGGCGTCCCAGGTAGCGAGCCGCTCCGCCGGCTCCGCAACGGTCGTGCGAACGACGTAGCCGGACGGAAACGAAGAATCCAGGTATGGGCCGTTCTCGCCTTCGAGGACTGCCGCAAAGGGTTCGCCCGCGTATCCTTCGTGCGGGTTGAGCGGCTCGAGACGCACGATGCGGTCCGCCACAAGCGACCAGCGATCGGCTTCTCGTGTCCACAGGGCAGAGTCTGTGGTCGGCGTGGTAAAGCGCCAAAACGAGGCAGCGAGTGAACGTAATCGTGCTTCGCGCGCCGCGACGAGCTGATGGACAGCATAGTAGCTTGACGCTTCGCGCAGGGTGGCGCTCCGCAGCATCTGAACCTGATCGACTGCAGCGTTCGCGGTTGCTTGCTCGACATCGCTGCTGGCATAGCTGTGATACGTCTCGACGATCGCACTAAACAGTGCGGTGACGGCGATAAGAATCACGATGATCCGTCCGATTGGGTTTCTCGCGACGTGATGAGCGCCATGATAGTGCACGTGCACGATGCTTTCGCGCGTGATCTCTACCTCTCGCTCGTGCGGTACAGCGTCCTCGTGGATGCTGTTGAACCTGTCTGCGGTTCGCGCGTGGGTCACCGCTCTCGCCGGAAGCGGCAGGTGCATCCGGGCGCGTTGCACACGCAGCCACGTGGCAGTGCTGCCGTGGCCATGCGTGATCCAGAGCTGAAGCTGCGCCACGGTCAAGACGACGGCGAGCGCGATCGCGAACATGACTGCGATCGTCCAGCCGCTCGCCGCAATCGCAAGGATGACCGCGGCGAGTAGGCCCAGGAATGCGGTTAGGTCGATGAGAATGCGCCAGCGCTCCCAAGGGTCGCCGGGCACGCGCGGCTCGAAGGGCAGTGAGTGCTGCCCTTGCCGGAAGTCGGACGGCACGGGCACGATCTCCGTCGTGGTTGAGAGCACAAGGACGAAAACAAAGATGATCACCGCGATGGAATCATACGCGACGCTATGGTGAATGGAGGCGATGTCGCGCTCCAATGCGCCGAGGTAACTGTCCGAAGACGTTACAGTCGGGGCGCGTGAATCACAGCGGTTCTTGATGCCCAGACCACGTAGATCGCGCTCCGCTTGCGTCGTCAGGGCGGCTTCCAGCGTAGCCGCTTGCGGAAGTCCGGCGTCGGAGAAGTCTTTCAGCGGCCGTATGACACGCGCGACGGCGAACTCCACCTGCGCATCGGTGTCAAGCACATCGGGATCCGGATCGCCGGCCAGTGGCCGCGCGGACGCTCGGATGTCGTTGGCGCGCCGCAAAAGGTCACGGCCCTGTTCCTTATGAATGTCGTATTCGTTCGACCATCGCGCATGATCGAAGTACAAATAGAGCAGCGCCTCGCGCCGAGCGAATTCCAGGTTTTCAGCTTGTTCGAGCTTTCGCGCGCACGCTGCCGCCTGCGCCTCACCGTTGCTCGCGAAGGCGCCGGTCGTTGCCCCGCAGGTGGCGACCAAGGCCATGAACAGTGCGAGTGACGTATCGCGATCGAACCCTTTTTGCGCCAGCCACGCGATCGTGCTGCGGCGACGATCGCGAAGAAATCTTGTCGCGGTCCCGGCGAGTGAACGAACGGACATATGCAACCCCGTGTAATGCCACCCCTGCCCAGCAACATGAGCGTGACGTCTTTATTCTAGCATGAAAGTGCCTCCCATGGTCAATCTGCGGCTCACCGGCTGCGCTGGCGCCCTTACTCGACGAACGCCCTCACTTGGATGAAGATCATGACACCGGGCCTCGCTCCGGGACCCCTGGCAGCCCAGGTAGAGAGCATAACCTTGGCGGAATTCCTCAGTATGATGAGCTTCCTTCGCGGCTGCTCGCGAATCGCGGCAGTCCTGGTCACAATTCTTATTGTGGCCCCCGGGTTCGAGCGCGCGACGCGCGCGGCGCCGTCGTGCGCCTATCCGAGGTGTCCGTTGCCGAACTACACGCGTGGGGACGTGCTGACAACCTCGAAGTCCGTCGTGTGCAACAGGTCGACGAAAGTAGTCCGCAACGTACCGCCGGCTCTCAAGCAACAGATTTTCGCGGAGTATCACATCAACGCGCCACAGTTCGTCGCCTTTGAAGACCTTGTGCAGCCTGGAGCGCCGCTCAACGGGGCCCGTCTCATGGTCGAGAATGAACTTGCCGAGTCGCACATTGACCCAAACGCCCCGGGCAGCCCGGGCCCGAGCGGCGCTCAGTACGAGATCGACCACTTCATTCCCCTGGAGCTCGGCGGCAGTAACGATCCAGAGAATCTGTGGCCGCAGTCGTACGTGATACCTTGGGGAGCCCACGTCAAGGACGCTCTTGAGAACAAGCTGCACCGAATGGTCTGCGCGGGACAAATCTCGTTGACTAACGCACAGGCCGCCATAAAAACGAATTGGTTGCAGGCGTACGACAAGTACGTCGCCGGTGGAGGCTAGCGGGCGTCCAAGACGTGCGGGGTGATGAAGAAGACGACTTCGTCCTTGTTGTGTGAGGTTTGGCGGTTGCGGAAGAAGCCGCCCAGGACCGGCAGGTCGCCGAGGACCGGGAACTTCGTGACCGTTTCGGAGTCGACGTCCTGGAAGAGACCGCCGAGCACGATCGTCTCGCCGTCGCGCACGCGCAGCGTCGCGTCGACCTTGCGGTTCGCGACGATCGGGAAACTGTTGTTGAAGCCGATTATTTGAGAATATTCGGGATGGAGATCCGCCGTGATGGTGCCGTCGGCGCCGATCGTCGGCGTGAGGCGCAGGCGCACGCCGACGTCGATCGTCTGCACGCTGGGGAAGCCGGTCTGCTGGTTCACCGTGACGACCGGATACTGTTCGCCGATCAGCAGCGAGGCCTCGCGGTTGTTCAGCGTCGCGATGCGCGGCTGGGCGAGGATCGAGGCGTGGCCGCGCTGGATCAGCGCGTCGATCTGCGCGTTCACCGTTATCGAGCTCTTGGTGAGCGTGTACGGAAACTGCCCCAGCGCGCCGGCGCCGTAGCCGGCGCCGCCGAACTGCACGCCGACGTTGGTCGTGTCGTTCACCGGCTGGACGTCGGCGACGCGGACTTCGATCATCACTTGGCGACCGGGCGCGTCGAGCTGGCGCAGCAGCGTGCGGACGGTGGTCTGCAGCTCGCCGTTCCCGCTCACCACCACGACGTTCTGGCGGTCGTCGGCGAAGAGCGCGCCGTCCGGGACGCTGCCACGCAGCGTCTTGACCGCCTCGCTCGCGCGCAGGTTGTGCAGTTGAACCGCCTCGGTCGCGACGGTGCCGCCCGCGCCGTATGCCGGCGCGTCGAACGCGGCGACCAGACGGCGGGCGCGCGCGATCGTCGAGCCGCTGCCGGTGACGATCAGCGCCCCGGTGCGCTTGTCGCCGACGACGACGGTTCCTTGCGGCAGCGCGTTTTGCAGCGAAGCGACGAGGTCGTCGGGCCGGGCGTGCTGCAGTACGAAGACCGCGGTCTGCGTTCCGCCGGGCGTGACGTCGTCGGGGTACCGGCGGTTCATCGAAACCGCATCGCCGATGAGGATGACCCGGCCGTCACGGTGCGTCTGCAGCCCGTAGGCGCTCGCCAGCGTCGCGAGCGCTTCGTCGAACGAGACGTCTTTGAGCCGCAGCGTGACGCGCTGCGGCTTGACGGAGCCGTCCGCAACGACGTTCTGCCCCGACCGCGCGCCCAGCAGCCGGATGACGTCCGCCAGATCCGTGTCACGCGCTTCGAGCGTGAAGCGCTCGCCTTGCGCGGCGGCCGGCGCAGCGAGCAGCGCACTGAGCACGGCAATCATAAGAAATCTCACGGTTGGCGACCTCTCGGAAACGGCAGCGAAGGTGAGGACGGTCCGGTGGGCGGCGTCGCTGCCATCGTGAGCATCGTGCCATCGGCAAGTCTGACGCCCGCAGCGGTAATGGCCAGGATGACTAGGCCGTCGATGCGGTCGCCGATCGTGACGACGCGCGTCGTGACGCCATCGTCGAGCAGCGCGAACGGATGCGTGCCGGTCACCATCGCGGTGATGCGTGGCAGCGCCGGCGTGAGAGACGGCGGCGACGTTGCCGCGAATGGCAGAGCGGAGCCTGACGCACCGGCGTTCGCCGGCAGCGGCCGGATCGCAGCCGGTATCTCAGAGAACGACGGTGTCGACGTCATCGACGAAATTGGCGGCATCGCTGTAAGGGGCGCCGTCGGTGGGCTGCTTGGATGAGTTGCCGGCGGATCGCCGGCGAACGGATCGCGACGTGGCAGAACGACGGCAACTGCGCCGGACATCGCCGTCGGCGTGGCGGGCGCGGTGCGAACGACGTTGTCGCCTGCGGCGCCGCGCGCCGCGAACGGTGCGGTGACGAACGCGCCGGCGAACGCTGCGAACGCGCTCGTCGCGAGCAGCGCCCGGCTAGACCGGCCGAGCGCGAACATCGGGGAGATGGTGCAGGACGACGTGCAGCGTCGCTGTCAGCGTCGCCTCGGAGGCATCGGCATTCTTGCGGGCGAGCGATGTCACGCCGACCGACGCGAGGACGTCGGTCCTCGACAAGGCGCGGACCGCATCCAGGACGTCGGCGTAGCGCGCTTCCACGGTGAGATCCAGCGCGACCGAATCGAGCTGATCGGGAGCGGCCGTCGTACCGTTCACGGCGGTGGCCGCCGAAACGGCCGGTGCGCTGGTCGCCGCAATCGCCGTTTGGCTTGAAAGCGACGTAGGCGCGATCGGCGACGCGTTGACGGCGATCGACGCGATCGTCGCGCGGTGCGCCCTCAGGACACGGGCGGCGTCGCGCATGAAGCGCGCAACGTGGGCGCCGCGCGTGCCACGCAGGTGTGCGGAAACGAGCGTGCTGCTCAACCGCCGGCGCTCCGTTTCGAGTGCGGGCGCTGAGGCGAGCGCTCGTTCTGCAGTGGCAATCTGCTCGGCGATGCGCGCGTTGTCGGCGACCTGGTCTCCGATGCGGCTCTCGCCCGCGCGAAAGACAAAGACATAGCCGGCGAGGACGATCATCACCGCGGTGAACCGGAGCGTCTTCGCCGCGTTCATTTGCTTCGGTCCAGCTCGAGCGAATACGTGACGCCCGACCGCGCGGGCTCCGCGCGCACGGCGATGAGACGCGCTCCGGAATAGCCGGGGAGTCCCGCGAGCGCGTCCATCGCCGTGCCGACCGCGCCGAGCCGGGCACTGCGCCCTTCGAGCGCGAGCGCACCGCGGTCGGCGCGCACCGAAGTCAACCACACGCCGTCCGGAAGCCGGTTTCCGAGCGCGGCGAACTCGCTCGCCTGCGCATCGCCGGAGCGCCGGATCTGTCCAACGCGCTCACTCAAGGAGCGCAGCTGCGCGACGTCGCGCTCGAGAACGCGCACCCGTGCGACGGCCACGTCGACGGCGGCGAGCCGGTTCGCATACACGGTTCCGTCCCGTTCGGCCGCTCGCAAACGCGTCGTTTGCACCGTCCATAGCAAGGCGACGAGCCCCGTCGCGGCTGCGAGCGCGATAACCGGAATGCGCAGCGCCGGCGAGATGCGGCTGGGCAGAGCGATGCCGATGGAGCGTTCGCTCCAGCTCAGCAGGTAGTTGATCCGCCTCACGCTGCACAGCTCCACAGTGCGAGCCCGTAGGCGAGCGCCCAGTCCGGCGATGCCGCGCGCACGACGTCGGCCGGCAACGACTGCGAAGTGTCCGTGATCGCGCCCAGCCGAACCGGGATCGCGACCGCGCGCTCCAGCGCATCCGCAAGTCCGGGAAGCCGCGCGCCGTTACCGGTCAGCACGATCGTCCGCAGCTCGGCGCGTGCGCTGGCCCGGTGCTCGATCAGCGCGGAGGCGAGCTGTTCGACGAGCGCCTCGCGCGCATAGTCTCCCGCGCCGGCCATGCCGATGCTGCGTTTGCGTTGCTCGGCCGCGGCTTCGTCGAGTCCGAGCGAGGCGACGATCGCCGCCGTGAACGCGCGACCGCCGAGCGGAAACGTTTTGATCGACGGAAGCGGCTCGCTGCGCACGACGAGCGCCGTGGTGGTCTCGCCGACGTCGACGACGGCGTCGGCCGACGGAAACGCCCGCAGCAGCGCGAACGCGGCGTCGTCGACTGCGACGGCGCGCAAGCCTGCCCGTGTCGCAGCGGCGGTGCGCGACTCGAGCGCGGTGCGGCGCGCGATGCCGATCACGCTGCGATCAGCGTCGGCCGGCACGACGCGCACGGAAGCTTGTTCCAGCGGAAACGACACGAACCGAGCCGCTTCGAAGCGCGCCGCTCGAGCGCGGTCGGCGGAACTCATCGCCGGAAAGGCGGCGGTTCGCAGCAATGCGTCCGGCGCGGCGACCGCCAGGACGCAGCGGCGCTCCCGGCTGCCGAGCTCCTCGCGGGCCTCGACGATCGCGCCTGCCGCATCGTCGCCGCTCGGACGGGCGGCGACGGCGACGAGCCGCGGCGCTCCGGCGTTGTCGAGCTCTACGAGAGCGACGCGCGTTCGCGCCGCGCCGATGTCGATTCCGAGCGGCAGCGTCGCGGTGCGTCTCGCTCGCGAACGCGGCGTGAAAGCATTTGTCAGGTTCACGCGAGCCACTCCGGCGGCGTGGCCACTGCTGCGAGCGTTCCGGCGGCGAGGAATGGTCCGAAGCGGACCGCGTCGCCCCGGCGCGCGCGGTTCGTGGCAAGCAGCCAGATCGCGTACGCGCCGCCGGCGATGAACGCTGCGCCGAGCGCGAACACGCCGAGCGGCGCGCCGAGCCCGACGCCGATCGCGATCCCGAGCTTCACGTCGCCGAGCCCGAGGCCGCGACCGCCGGTGAGCAGATGAAGCAGTAGCAGCATCCCGCCGACGGCCGCCGCGCCGGCGAACGCTGCGGCTGAAAAACCGCTCGCGGCGGCGAGCGCCAGCGCAACGAGCGCGGTTCCGCGGCTCACGGCGTCAGGGATCAAGCCGGTGCGCGCGTCGATAGCAGCCGCGACGAACGTTCCAGCCGTTGCGGCGATCGCTGCCGGCATCATGGACGCGATCATCGTCCGAGCCTCGCGAGGAGCGAACGCGCCGGCGCGTACGACGCATCGAAGCGCAATGCCGCGCGAAGATGCTCTCGCGCGGCGGCGCGGTCGCCGCGCCGTGTCGCAGCGTGCGCGGCGAGGAACGCGTAGCGCGGATCGCCGGCCGCCGCAGCGGCTGCGGTGAAGTCGTGCTCCGCCGCGCGCACGTTGCCCAAGCGAAGCGCTGCCAATGCCCGATCGGCAAGCAGCGAGGACGTACTCGCAGCGTCGCCCCGTTCGAAGCTCGCAGCTCGTGCGCGCAGCACGGCGTCGGCGATCGCATACGCTCGGGCCGCATCGCCGGCTCGGCGCCGCATCAGCAGGAAGAACGCGAGCCGATCGGCTGCGACGAGCGAGCCCCCATCGAGCCGCGCGGCGCGCGCGTAGTAGCGCACGGCGCCCTCGACGTCACCGGCGCGCAGGACATCGTCGCCGCGCGTAACGAGCGCTGAAGCGACGTTGCCGTGAAAAAGAACGACGGCGAGCGCGAGGCTCATCGAGGCGACCGCGAGCCGGCGTAGCAACCCGGGATGCGCAGCGTCTGCGGGCCGGCGCAGGATACCGGCGCTGCTCATGCCAGTGCTCCATAGTAGGCTGCGAGCGCGAGCATCAGCGTCCCGGCGACGACCGAAGGCGCGTGCGACGCGGCCAGGCGCCGCATCGCGAACGCGATCCGCGAACCGAGCGCCCCGGCCGCGAATACCGGCATCGCGTGGCCGCAGGCGAAGATGGCCAGAAGCGCGGCGCCGGCGAGAGCGTGGCCGCCGTTCGTCATCGTTAAGCCGGCGATTCCAGCGACGAGCGGCGTGCAGCACGGTGAGACGACGAGCGCGCTCGACGCGCCGAGCAGCAGTGTCCCGCCCATGCTGACCCGCCTGCGCGCTCCATTGGAGGCATGGTGCGACCCGCCGTGATGCGAGCCGACGTGATGCGAACCGTCTCCGCGCAACAGTGTGAACAACCCGGCTACACCGAGCACCACGGCGAGGACTTCATAGACGATCCCCGCCGATTTCCATAGCGTTCCGAGCAGACCGACGCCCGCACCGAGCAGGACATACGCGCCGACTAGCCCCGCGACGAACGCGACGACAACGCGCACCGGCGCCCGCGACGCGTTGACCAGCGCCGCCACCGCGACGTAGCGCGGCGCGGCGCACGGCCCGATGCTCGTCACGACGCCCGCCGCGAACACCAGCGGGTATGCCAGCGGCGAGCGCATCGCGACGGCGCGCATCCCTTCGCCGCTCACGTCGATCACGGCGCGACCTGCAGTCCCTGGCCGGCGACGTACTCCACCTTCGTCGCGGTGCAGTTCGTGCCGCAGACGCTCCCGCTGGTTCCGCCGGAAAGCGGAATCTTCGCAAGCGTCGAGCCGACATGCACGCCCGGACAGACGATCGTGTAGCTCGCCGGACTGCCGCCGGACGCCTGCGTCGTGGTGAGCGTGTACGTCGCGGCGCCGTTCTGCGCGGCCGGGTCCTTCGGTGTGTTGTTGAGATACGCCACACCGTTCACTGTCAGCAGCGACGGCTGCACCGCGGCGCCGGACGCCGTCGGATACACTTGATTGTCGGCGTAGTACAGCTCCATCGCCGTCGCGATCGCCCGCAGGTTCGATTCACAAGCCGCTGTCTGCGCCTGCGACCGCGCGTTGACGAAGTTGGGAATTAAAATCCCCGCCAGAATCGCGATGATCGCCACCACGATCATCAGCTCAATCAACGTAAACCCGCGCTCGTCCCCGCGCTCCATGCCCTGCCGCATCGCCGTCCCTCCATAGGTGCTACGACGATTCCGGTGCCCGGGCCGATCAGCAGGTAGTTACTCCGGAATCGAGAGCCTCACCGGGTCGCTGCCGTCCGCGAAGTGCAGCAGAATCTCGCCGTCGGCGGTGCGCATCACCGAGACGGGAACGCTGCCGGGCGGCGCGTGGCCGTTCGTCGCGGTTGCGGGGACGGCGCGTTTGCGGCGTGCGAAGCGTTCGCGCAGGCCGGCCAGCGCGACGTAGACCACCGGGACGACGAACAGGTTCAGCACCGTCGAGAGGATCATCCCGCCGAAGACCGCGGTCCCCAGCGAACGCCGGCTCGCCGCGCCCGCGCCGCTTGCGAGCACCAGCGGCACCGTCGCCAGGATGAACGCCAGCGACGTCATGAGGATCGGCCGCAGCCGGGTCTGCGCGGCTTCGCGCACCGCTTCGGCGGCACTCAGCCCCAACCGCCGGCGCTGGTTCGCGAACTCTACGATCAGAATCGCGTTCTTGCTGGCTAGCGCGATCAGCATCAGGTAGCCGACCTGCGCGTACAGATCACTGGGGAGCGAACGGACGTCCAGTGCTAAGATGGCGCCAAGGATCGCCAGCGGAACGGAAACGAGGATGATGATCGGATCGCCGTAGTTTTCGTAGTTCGCCGCGAGCACCAGAAACACACACAGCAAACCGAGGCCGAAGATCAGCAGCGCCTGGCTGCCGAACTCGATCTGCTCGAGCGAGATCCCGGTCCACTCGTACGCCGTGCCCGACGGCAGATTTTGCGCGGCTTTCGCCATTGCCGCGAGCGCGTCGCCCGAGCCGTAGCCGGGCGCCGGGACGCCGTTGATCTCGATCGAGCGCATCAAGTTGTAGTGCGTGATGATCGGCGCGATCTTCTCGACGTGCGTCCGGACCAACGAGGAGAGCGGGATCGTCGCGGCTTGCTCCGGACCCGTACCGCCGGTGCGCACGTAGATGCGGTCGAGCGCGCCGAGCCGGTCGCGGAACGGCGTGTCGGCCTGCACGTACACCCGGTACGAACGGTTCAGGAAGTCGAAGTCGTTGACGTACTCGGAGCCCAGGTACACCTGCATCGCGGCGAAGACGTCCGACAGCGGCACGCCGAGCGCCGCGACCTTCTGGCGGTCGACCTCCACCACGTACTGCGGCGCGTCGTCGCGGAACGTGGTCGAGACGTTGCGCAGCGTTTGATCGGCGCGCGCTTCGCGGATCAGCCCGCGCGCGGCATCCGCGAGCGCGGGGATCCCGACGTTGTCCTGGTCCTGCAGCTCGAACTGGAACCCGGCCAGGTTGCCGATCCCGCGGATCGCCGGCGGGTTGAACGCCAGCACCGAGGCGTTCGCGATCTGCGCGAGCTGCGGGCGCAGCCGCCGCATCACGCCGTCGGCCGAGGAGCTCGCCGACTTGCGCTCGTCCCACGGCTTCAGCGAGACGAACATCATCGCGCGGTTCGGCGCGTTGATCCCGAACTGCGTTCCGTTGGGCTCGAACACGATCGACACCTCGGGGAATCCTTTCAGAATCCCCTCGATCCGCCGGGTGACCCGCTCGGTGTCGGCCAGCGAGGCGCCTTCCGGCAGCTGCACGGTGACGTAGAAATAGCCGAGATCTTCGTCGGGCAGGAAGCCGGTCGGAATCGTCTGGTACGCGAAGTACGTCGCCACCAAGCCGAGCGCGAACAGCGCCAGCACGACGACGCGCCAGCGCAGCAGCGCGGGCAGGATCGCGTGGTAGCCGTTGCGCCCCGCGTCGATCGCGCGGTTGATCATCCCGTAGAAGCCGGTGCGGTGGACGGTGTGCTCGCCGAGCAGCAGCGCCGAAAGCGTCGGCGTGAGCGTGAGCGCGTTGAAGAGCGAGATCGAGATCGCGCAGGCGATCGTCAGCGCGAACTGCTTGTAGAGCTGGCCCGTCGTCCCGGCGAAGAAGGCGACCGGGATGAAGACCGCGAGCAGCACCAGCGAGCTCGCGATCACCGCGCTGGTGATCTCCTTCATCGCCGCCGAGGCGCCGTGGTACGGGTCCATCCCCTTCTCGTTGACGAAGCGGGCGATGTTCTCGATGACGACGATCGCGTCGTCGACGACCAGCCCGGTCGCCAGCGTCAGCCCGAACAGCGTGAGCGTGTTGATCGAGAACCCGAGCACCTTCATCAGCGCGAACGTCCCGATCAAGGACACCGGTATGGTGATCGCCGGGATCAGCGTCGTCTTCCACGACTGCAGGAACAGGAACACGACCGCGATCACCAGGACGATCGAGATCGACAGCGTCTTGAGCACTTCGCGGATCGACTCGGCGACGAACGGGGTCGCATCGAAGCCGAACTGGTAGGTGATCCCGGCCGGAAAACGCCCCTCCAGCTTGTTCATCGTCGCGCGCACGTCGCGGGCAACTTGCAGCGCGTTGGCGCTCGGCAGCGTGAGGACCGCGATCCCGATCGCATCTTTCCCGGACAGTCGCAGATCCTGGGCGTAGCTCTCGGCGCCGAGCTGCACCCGGCCCACGTCGCGCAGCCGCACGAAGCCGGCGTCCGGGTTCGCGCGCAGGATCAGGTTGCCGAAATCCTCCGCGGTGCGCAGCCGCCCGAGCGCGCGCACCGAGATCTGGTACGGCTGGTCCGCGCGAATCGGCGCCGAGCCGATCGACCCTGCGGCGACCTGCACGTTCTGCGTCTGCAGCGCGTTGACGACGTCGGTCGCGGTCAGGTGCGACTGGTTCAGCCGGATCGGGTCGAGCCACAGCCGCATCGCGTAGCGGCGCTCGCCGAAGATGCGCACGTCGTTCACGCCCTTGACCCGCTTGAGCACGTCGACGATGTTGTTGGCGGCGTAGTTGCTGATGAAGACCCGGTCGTAGCGCGGGTCGCTCGACGCCATCCCGAGCGCGATCACGAAGGTCCCGCTGTTCTTCGTCACCGTCACGCCGGTCGCGCGCACCTCGGCCGGGAGCCGGCCGAAGGTGTTGTTGACCTGGTTCTGCACGTCGTTCGCCGCCAGGTCGATGTTGCGGTCGAGCTGGAACGTGCACACGATGCTGCTCGTCCCGTCGCTGGTCGTGCTCGAGCTGATGTAGCGCAGCCCGTCGACGCCGTTGATCGCCTCTTCGAGCGGCGTCGTCACCGAGGCTTCGGCGGCCTGCGCGTTCGCGCCGATGTAGTTCGCGGTGACCGTGACGACCGGCGGTGCGACTTGCGGAAACTGCGCGACCGGCAAGGTCGGGATCGAGATCGCCCCGGCCAGAATGATAAACAGCGCGCACACCGACGCGAAGACGGGCCGGTGCAGGAAGAACTCGATCACCGGCGCGTTTCTTCGCCCTCGTCCCGCCCGATCACCCGTCGGACCCCGTTCCCAGCCTATTGCCAGCAAAGTGCCGGGCCGCGCGCGGCGAACGGCCGAGCATGCACCAGGTGCGGCGCACCGCCGCGGTCGCCATCGCAATTCTCAGCGCGCCGCCGCACGGCGTGATCTTCGTCGAGCGCGCCGCGCACTTGCGCGACCATCCCGGTCAGATCGCGCTCCCGGGCGGCTCGGTCGATCCGGCCGACGGCGGCGACTTGCGGCAGACCGCGCTGCGCGAGTTGCGCGAGGAGGTCGGCGTGGCGCCGGAGCGCGTGCGGATCGTCGGCGAGCTGCCGGTCGTTCGCCAGCAGCGCGCGAACAACTTCGACGTGACGCCGTTCGTCGCGACCGTCGCGCCCGGCCCGCTGACGATCGACGGCACCGAGACCGCCGCCGTCTTTACCATCCCGCTCGCGGTGGTGATCGACGAGCTGACGCACGGCACGGTGCACGTCGGCAAGATCAGCATCGAGACGCACCTGCTCGACTACGAGCGGCGCCGCGTGTGGGGTTTGACCGGCCGCATCCTGCGCGATTTCGTCGACGCCTGGAACGACGCGGCGAACCCGTTGCGCTCGGCGATCGAAGGCGCGCTCGCCGCGTGAAGCGCGCGCTTGCACTCGCCGCCACGCTGGCGTGCATCGCCGCGCTGCGCACGTCGGCGCGGGCCGAGTGGCGCCCGCCCGACTTGCGCCCGACGAAGACGCCGCTGGCCGAGGTGCTTGCGGCCTACACGAAAGGAACCGGTGCGCTCGATTCGCGCTTCGCGCA
The DNA here is from genome assembly GCA_019235885.1 of Candidatus Eremiobacterota bacterium. Lineage (GTDB taxonomy): Bacteria > Vulcanimicrobiota > Vulcanimicrobiia > Vulcanimicrobiales > Vulcanimicrobiaceae > Vulcanimicrobium. The sequence continues at coordinate 89,328 of JAFAKB010000018.1, forward strand.
GCGGCGCGAGCGCTGGACGTACGTCAACGGCCCGCGCCGGCTTCCGGTGCGCGTCGCCGTGCTGAACGACGATTTTCGCGCGAACGTCGAGCTGAACGGCGCGGAATACGCCGGCGGACGGTGGAACGGCGTGCGCTGGCGCGCCGACGCGAACGGGATCGCGCACGGGACGCTCTCCGACGATCAGGGCGACGCGGTCGATCGTCTTCCGCAGAGCGTCTTTCCGTTCGCGACGAGCGAGTGCGAGCTGGCCGGCGAGTCGGAGAAGTTCGCCCCCGCGTGGGTTCTCGCCGATCGCGCGCCGCACGACAGGCCGCACTGGCTCTACGTCGACAAAACGTCCGGCTTGATCTCGCACGAGGTCACCCGCGAAGGCGCGCGCACGATCGTCACCTCGTTCGAAGACTTCGAGCCGCTCGGAACGCTGCGCCGGCCGCGCCGCTGGCACGTCACCGACGGCAACCGCACGAACGACCTCGACGTGCGCGTCGACGCGATCGAACCCGCGCAGCTGGCGCCCCGCGATGTCGCGATCCCGCCGACGCAGCGGACGTTCCGCGCGCCGAACGCGCGCGACGGCACCGTCGTGCTCCCTGTCCATTTCCGCGGCCGCACGATCTTCGTCGACGCCGGCGTCGACGGCCGGCGCGCGCAGTTCGTTCTCGACACCGGCACGGCGAGCATCACGCTCGACAGCGGTTACGCCGGGAGGCGCGGCTGGTCGCCGGTCCTCGAGCATGCCACCGTTCCGCACATGACGGTCGGCGCGCTCGCGCTCGACGACGTCTCGACGCTCGCGATCCCCATCAACATCGGGTATTCGATCGGCGGCATCTTAGGCTACGACTTCTTCGTCGGGCACGTCGTGCACGTCGACTACGCGAACGAGCGCGTCGAGGTGATGACGACGGAAGCCGCCGCGCCGGTCTTCCGTGACGGGAAGGCGACCGTCATTCCGGCCGACTTCGACGAGGGAGTTCCGCTCGTTCGGGCTGCGTTCGGTTCGGCGGTGGGCGATCGTTTCGCGCTCGACACCGGCTCGCCGCATCTGTACGTGCTGGCGCCGTTCGAGCAGCGCTACAAGACCGCGATCGACGCGCTGTGGACGCCCGCCTCGTTCGGCCGCCAGTCGACCGCCGAGGAGGTTTACTTGGAGGGATCGATCGTCGTCTCCGCGCGGCGCGTCGCAAGCTTCACGCTGGGCCCGCAGCGGTTCGACGACGTCCTGGTCGGAATACAACAGCCGAACGCGGCCCGCGACGCGATCGACATCGCGCTGGACGGGATCGTCGGGACCGACCAGATGCGCGATTTCGACTGGTGGTTCGACTACGACGGCGGCCGGATCGCGGTGCGGCGGAACGGCCTGCGCTAACCTCGAAGGCTGGGGCGGCCGTGTATGAACGAGCGCCGTTTTCTCCTCCGCAGGCTGCTGCTCGCCGCAACGCTGCTGATCGCCGTGACGGCGGTCGGCACGGCGGGCTACGTGATGGTCGAAGGCTGGTCGTGGTTCGACTCGCTGTACATGACCGTCACCACGATAACGACCATCGGCGGCGGCGAGCCGGCGAAGATGGACGTCGCCGGAAAGTCGTGGACGATCGTCGTCGTCGCGATCGGCTTCGGCTCGCTGACCTATACGGTGCTCGCGCTCTTCAGCTACGTCGTCGAAGGCCATCTCTTCGCCGAGGTCTCGCAGCGCCGCATGCGGCGGCGCGCCGCGCGCATGGTTGATCACTTCATCCTGTGCGGCTACGGCCGCGTCGGCGGCGAGATCGCGCGCGACTTCGCCGCCGAGGGGATCGCGTTCGTCATCGTCGACATCAACCCCGACTCGCTCGAGCGCGCGGCGGCGGAAGGGCTCGTCGTGGTCAACGGCAACGCCGCCGACGTCGCGACGCCGCAGGCGGCGGGGATCGAGCGCGCGCGCGGGCTGGTGACCGCGGTCGACGCGGACGCGGACAACATCTACGTGACGCTCTCGGCGCGCATCTTGCGGCCCGACCTGTTCATCGTCGCGCGCGCGAACCGCGAGGACGCCGAGCCCAAGCTGCGCCTCGCCGGCGCGAACCGCGTCATCTCGCCGTACACGATCGGCGGGCGCCGCATGGCGAGCCTGGCGATGCGCCCGACCGCCGTCGAGTTCGTCGACACGGTGCTCTCGGCGAACAACGGTCAGCTGCTGCTCGAAGACATCACGATCGCGGCCGGCTCGGCGTGGATCGGCCGCGCGCTGGTCGAGCTGTTCCCCGACGGCGACGAAGCGTTCGTCCTGGCGCTCAAGCGCGACGGCGAGATGCGCTTCCGCCCGGCCGCGGAGACGCCGCTGCAAGCCGGCGACGAGCTCGTCGCGGCCGGCCCGCCGAAAGCGATCCGCGCGCTGGAGCAGCGGCTCTAGGGCCGCGGGCGGGTCCGCTCACCGGACGCCGGGAACCCTGGCGAATGATCGTCAGCATCGCGCGCGAGCTCGGCGCCGGAGGGCGCACGGTCGGCGAGGCACTCGCCGCCGCGCTGGGCGCGCCGCTGCTGGACGAACGTGACTTCATCGACGAGCTGGCGGCGCGCCGCGGGCTCGCGCCGGAGTTCGTCGAGCAGCACATCGAGCGCGCGCCGAATGCCGCCGAGCGCCTGATCTCCGACCTCGCCGCGGCGACCGCGATGCTGCCGATCCCGGTGACGTCGATGCAGCCGGCCGAGACGATCGTCGACACGGTGCGCGAGGTCGTCCTCGAGCGCGCGCAGCGCGGGCACGTCGTCGTGATCGGCCACGGCGGCGTGAGCCTGCTCGGGTGGCGGCCGGCCGGGATACCGGTGCTCGCGATCTTGCTGCGCGCCGGGCGCGCGTGGCGGATCGACCAGCTCGCGCGCCGCTACGGCATCACGCCCGACGAGGCGCGCGCGCGCGTCCAGCGCACCGACGAAGCGCGGGTGCGCTATCAAAAGCACTACTTCGACTCGGATCTCTACGACAGCCGGCAGTACGACGTCACGCTGAACACCGAATCGCTCGGACTCGATTTGGCGATCGCGATCGCGACCAGCGCCGCCGAAGAGTTCGCCCGCCGCGAAACGCCGGCGGCCGTCGGCCCGGAAAGCAGCCCATGAACGGCACGGTCGAACGCGAGCTCAAGCTCGAGCCGCCCGACACGTTCTCGCTGGCGCGGCTGCAGCCGCGGCTCGATTCCTACGTCGCCGCGCCGGTGCGGCTGAAGCGGCTGCACACGGTCTACTACGACACGCCCGACCTGCGCCTCACGCGCTGGGGCTGCAGCTTGCGGCTGCGGCACGGCGAGGGCTGGACGCTGAAGATTCCGGTGCCGCAGAGCTCGCAAGCGCTCTATCGCGAAGAGCACGAGTTTCCGGAAGAAGGCGCCGGCGTTCCGGCCGCGGTGCTCGATCTGGCGACGGCGTATTTGCGCGGCGCGGCGCCGCGCCCGGTCGCCGAGTTGCGGACGCTGCGCGCGAGCCGGCAGCTGTTGAGCGACGGCGGCGAGGATCTGGCCGAAGTGGTCGAGGACGACGTGCGCGTCGTCGAGGGCACGCACGTCGTGCGGCGCTTCCGGCAAGTCGAGATCGAGCTGGCCGACGCCGCGCCCGACGATTTGCTCCAGGTGCTCGCGCACGTGCTGCAGGCCGAAGGCGCGGGCAAGCCGGACCCGGTTCCGAAGAACGTGCACGCGCTGGGCGAGCGCGCCCGCGAGCCGGAGCTCAGCGCGCCCGAGCTAGGTGGCGACGCGCGCATCAGCGAGGTCGTGCGCGCGGCGCTCACGGGCTCGGTCGAGCGCATCGTGCGGTACGATGCGAAGCTGCGCTTGCACGCCGACGAAGAGGCGATCCATCACGCGCGCGTCGCGGTGCGCCGGCTGCGCAGCGATCTGCGCACGTTCCGCCCGGTCTTCGAGCGCGCGTGGGCCGACGGCTTGCGCGAGCGGCTCTCCTGGCTGCAGGACGGGCTCTCCGCCGCGCGCGACGCCGACGTGCTGATCGAGGGCCTGCGCAAACGCAGCGAGGCGCTCCCCGACGGCGACCGCCGCCGGCTCGACGAAGTGCTCGCGCCGCTGCGCGAAGCGCGCGAGGCGGCCTACGAGCACGTGCGCGCGATGTTGCGCGAGCGGCGCTACGTGCTGCTGCTGCAAGCGCTGGTCGACGGCGCGAAGCGGCCGGCGTTCGAAGCCGCGGCCGACGAGCCGGCCCGCGAAGCGATCCCGCGCATCGTCAAGGACGCGTGGAAGACACTGCGCAAGCGCGTGCGCCGCCGGACGCGCCCGCCGTCCGACCGTGAGCTGCACGGCATCCGCATCGCGGCGAAGCGCGCGCGCTACGGCGCCGAAGCGGTCGCGCCGGTCGCCGGCCGGTGCGCGCGGCGGCTCGCGAGCGCGGCGGAAGAGCTGCAGACGATCCTGGGCGAGCAGCACGACGCGGTCGTCGCCTGCGAACGGCTGCATGCGCTCGAAGCTGAGCCGCAGCGCGCATTTGTCGCCGGCGAGCTCGCGTCGCTAGAGTACGCCGCGTCGCTCGGCGCGCGCGCAGCGTGGCGCGCTGAGTGGAACGAGGCAAAACGCGCGTGGGGCCGGTTCGAGCGCGCCCTGCGATGAGCGCACACGACCTGCGCTCGGGAGCGCCGCGCCGGTGGAAGACCGACGTCGACGGCGTGATCTGGCTGCCGCGGATGATCGACAAGGCGCGCGCCTACGACGCCGGGACACTGGGGTTGTACTTGTACGGACAGTCGCCGGTCGACGCGAGCTTGCTGCGCGCCGGACGGATCGCCTACGACGACGTGCTGGAGGTGGTGCGCTCTTCGCCCGACGACGCCGGCGTGCTGGCCGCGCTCGAGCGCCGCGCGCCCGGCGCGCGGGCGCGGATGCGCGCGTGGAGCGCGAAGCCGCCGCTGAAAGCGCGGATCATCTTCGCCTGGAACGACGTCGACGAGGGCTACGCGCGCGGCCCGCTCGCGCGCGTCGTGCGCTTTCTCTCGAACGCGATCTATCCGGCGCTCACGGCGTCGCTGCGGTTGGTGCGGCCATTCAACTCACGATCGAAGCGGGCGTAGGAACGGTCGCGTCGGCGACGCCGAGGCGCAGGTTCGAGACGTGCACCAGCCGGCCGGTGCAAGCCGGCATCGTCGACTTCGCGCTCAGCGGCGACTGCAGATCGGGAACGAAGATCTCGATGCGCGCGGCCCGCTTGCAGTCCGTCGCCGTGTTCGTGGTGTTCTGCGGCCCGTAGCTCACCGTGAACGACGCCTCGCCGCCGGGCGGAAGCGTCAACAGCATCGCCATCATCGTCCGCGGCGCGAATTTCAACGGCAGCTCTTTGCCGCTCGCGTCGAACAGCCGGATCCCGGGGCTGCCGACGATGCGGCACGACGAGCTGCTGTGGTTCTTGACGCCGTACGTCCAGCCGGCGGGCATGCCGTGCGTCTTTCCGACCTCGCGCAGCGCGAGATCGGACGCCGTGCACGAGCGCGGCGGAAGGGGTGCCGGGCTGGCCGGCCCCGGCTGCGGACTCGGCGTCGTCGTGGCGGCCGGCGAGGAGGCGACCGGCGCCGGGGTCTCGACCAGGACCGGCGGCGCGGTTTGCGCGCCTGCCGGTCCCGCGAGGGCGCACAGGACGGCCGCGGCAGCAAGCGATGCAAGTAGACTCGGCGTGCGGCGGAGCATGCCCTTGGAACGCGAGACAGGGCCGTCCCGTCACCGCTCGAACCTAGGAGGAAAGCCACGGCGCCGAGCACGGCGCCGGAACGTGAGGTGCCTCGAGTGATCCTCAACAACGTCGAAGTGATGTTCGGCGGCCAAGCCGGCGACGGCAGCTTGACGACGGGCGACTTGATCGCCGGCGTGTTCAAGCGAATGGGACTCGAGGTCTACACGTACAAGGATTTCCCCTCGCGCATCCGCGGCGGGCACACCAACTACGTGATCCGAGCGGGGGAGCACCGCGACTTCGGCATGGCCGATGCGGTCGACGCGCTCGTCGCGTTCGACCTCGAAGCCGTCGAAGCTCACATCGAAGAGATGAGGCCCGGCGGCTTCGTCGTTTTCGACAACAGCTCGGAGACGATCCCCGACCACGTCCGCCGCGCCGACGTCAACTGGTACGAAGTGCCGCTCGCGAAGATCGCGAAGGTAGAGCTCGGCCTGGAGCTGGTGCGCAACACGATCTCGCTCGGCGTCCTCGGTGCGCTGATCGGGATGGACCCGGAGATCGTCCGCAACGACGTGCGCGGCGTCTACCAGCGCAAGGGCGAGAAGGTCGTCGACCTCAACATGCGCGCGATCGAAGCCGGCGAGACGTACGTGCTGGAGAACTTCGCCGATCGGCCGACGGGCTACGGGCTCGTCGCCGGGAACGACGGCGACCGGCTCATCATGATGGGCAACGACGCGATCGCGTACGGCGCGCTGGTCGCCGGCTGCCGCTTCATGGCCGGCTATCCGATCACGCCCGCGACCGACGTCCTCGAGTGGATGTCGAAGCAGTTGCCGAAGTTCGGGGGCGTCGTGGTGCAAGCCGAAGACGAGCTCGCGGCGATTACGATGACGCTCGGCGCGGCGTTCGCCGGCGTGCGCGCGATGACCGCGACGTCGGGACCCGGCCAGGCGCTGATGACCGAAGCGATCGGCCTCGCCGGCGTGCTGGAGATTCCGGTCGTCGTCGTCGAGTGCGCGCGGGCCGGCCCGTCGACGGGCATGCCGACGAAGACCGAGCAGAGCAATCTGAACCACCTGATCTACTCGGGCCACGGCGAGATCCCGCGCGTGGTGCTCGCGCCTGGAACCGTCGCGGAGTCGTTCGAGCTCGCGACGACCGCGTTCAACCTCGCGGAGAAGTACCAAGTCCCGGTATTCATCCTCACCGAACAGGCGCTGTGCCAGAGCAAGGCCACGCTGCAGCCGTTCGACCTCGACAAGGTCGTCGTCGACCGGGGCAAGCTAATCGAGGACGGCGAGGTGACGTTCGGCGAGTACAAGCGCTTCGCGTTCACCGGCGACAACGTCTCGCCGCGGGTGATCCCCGGCGTTCCGGGCGGGATGCACCTGGCGCCGGGCTCCGAGCACAACGACGCCGGCGTCATCACCGAGAACGCGGCCAACCGCGCGCGGATGATGGAGAAGCGGATGGGCAAGCTCGTCACGATGCACGACGACTTGCCGAAGCCCGTACTGCACGGGATCGCCGACGCCGACATCGCAATCGTCGGCTACGGCGCGAACCGCGGCCCGATCGCCGAAGCGGTACAGCGGCTGGCGAACGAAGGCGTGCTGACGCGCTTCCTGCAGCTGCGCACGCTCTGGCCGTTCCCCGACGAAGCGATCAAAGAGTTCGTGCGCGGTGCGGATCACGTCTTCGTCGTCGAGAACAACTACACCGGACAGCTCATGCAACTGATTCGCGCGGTGGTCGGACCGCTCGAAAAGCTGCACGGCGTGCGCAAGTACGACGGACGCCCGTTCCGGCCGATCGAGATCATCGAGCCGGTGCTGGAGACCTGTCATCCCGAGCTCGCCGAAGGGCTGCGGAGATAAATCTGATGACGGCGACTCTTACCCCCAAAGACTTTGCGACCGCGACGCCGTCGTGGTGGTGCCCCGGCTGCGGCGACTTCGGCGTTCTGTCCGCGCTCAAGCAGGCGATGGCGGAGCTCGGCAAGCAGCCGAAGGACGTCGCGTTCGTCTCCGGGATCGGTTGCTCCGGAAAGATCTCCGGCTATCTGCACAGCTACGCGTTTCACGGCGTGCACGGCCGCGCGCTGCCGGTCGCGACCGCGATCAAGCTCGCGAACCGCGAACTTACGGTGATCGCGGCGGGCGGTGACGGCGACGGCTACGCGATCGGCGCGGGGCACTTCGTGCACGCGGTGCGCCGCAACACCGACATGACGTACATCGTCATGGACAACCAGACGTACGGGCTCACCAAAGGCCAGAGTTCGCCGACCAGCGCGACGGGTTACGTCGCCTCGGTCAGCCCCGACGGCAACCCCGACACGCCGCTGAACGGCCTCGCGCTCGCGCTCGCCGCCGGCGCGACGTTCATCGCGCGCGGCTTCTCGGCGCAGCCGAAGCAGATGGTCGCGATGATCAAGGCGGCGGTCGAGCACCGCGGCTTCGCGATCGTCGAGGTGATGTCGCCGTGCGTGACCTACAACAAGATCAACACGTACGCATGGTTCAAGGAGAACACCGAAGACGGCGCGCTGCGCGACGGCTATGCGCCCAACGACCGCCTCGCCGCCTTCGAAGCCCTGACGACCGACGGCAAGATCCCGCTCGGCATCCTCTACAAAGAAGACCGCCCAACGTTCGAGGACCGCACCGGTCTCCCCGAAGCGCCGATCGCGCGCCAAAACATCCGCGGCCCGCACCCGGAATACGCCGCGATGCTGGCCGCGTACCGGTAGCCCAGGGAGCATGCTTGCGCGCAGTGTTTCGCTTCGGCGAAAATTCCAATAGGTTCCTTCCTCGCACCACGGCGCGCGACCACTATGCAATAGTTGCTTGTCGCGCAAGGCCCGGCGTCCACGAGTTCGTCGACCCGCGGAGGCAGTTTACAGATGTTTTCAGCGACATTTGTGGCGCATTAAACGGTCGAATTACGCCACATCAGACGCTGCACGACGCGTCGCTTTACGTCTACGACGTTTCGGGGAACTCTTTTCCCCTTTCTCTCCGGCTATCGAAGGCGGATTTGGTTCGCCTGTTGCATCCCACCATGATGGTGAGCCAATCCCACGCTCATAGCAAGCGACGAGCAGCTGCTCCTTTGAGTGTACAGAGAATGCGCGAAAGAGAGTTTCTGTATAGTCCTTAATCGTGTGCTCAGAGATTCCTAGCAACGACGCGATTTCTTTGGCACTCCTCGCGGACAAGTAGTGGCGCAACACTTCCCGCGGTTTCGGGGATAGCGTAGTGGCAATAGGGTCGCTATAGATTCGTGCCCACCACCCCAACCGACGTGCAAGGAACGAGTGGGGAAAGTTGGCGCGAACCAGTAAAGCAGCAGCCTGCAGATAGGCGTCTCCGCGTGGACGAGTGGCGATCAAAGTCGTGTCAAGTTCAATAAGGGCCTGAGCGGCTTGCCACAGCAATCCGAGACGCTTGGCGGTATCGTACACCTCTTTAAATGCCTGCCACGCCGTTGTTGCGGCACCTTCAATTCGTGCAACGAGTCCGTGAACCCAGGTCTCTAAAATCCAAAGTCTCACGTCATCGTGGAGCAAGAGCGAGTGATCGATTTCCGATGTGAGATCGTCGTAGCGCCCCAGCGCTTCCCCCGCCGAGGCGGGATCTGTTCGGGAGAGCGCTTCGGCGGTCAACAGTAGCCCTATGCGTTCCTCATCACAAGTAGCATTCCAATCGACGTCGGCGCTCAGTTCAGCGGCGTTTTTGGCGAATACGTACGCGATGTCGACATCGCCGAACGCGTTGCTGATCAAAGCGCGATTTGCGAGCGCCCACACGCGCCACGCATTGGTCGGCGCAAGGTTTTCTGATCTCCGAACCATATCGTAAGCGGCGCGCCGCTCGCCGTCCAACGCATAGAGCCAGGCGTCGAACGCAGCCATCTGAAGTCGGAAGGTGACCGGCACGCCAACGCAATCATCCGGCACGCGTGCGAGGCCGGGCGGCATATCGTGCGTACCAGCCACTGTAGCGGACCGTAAAGCAAGCTCGTATGTCGATATCTGTAACGCGATTCGCCCTACGAGATCATCATCACGTTCTCGACACTTCCAGTACGCCTCAAGGGCCCAGCGGAAGAGTTTCAGGGCTTCGGGATAGCGCTCGTTCGCCGCCGCCACGTATCCGCGCAGCGTGGCAGCCCTGACGGAGATGACATCGGCGTGCCCTTCCTCAGCCACTACGGCGCATTCAAGTGTTGACCGATAATCGCGCTTGAGCCAATAGGCGAACGCAGTCCAATATGCGATTTCGGCGCGAATCGTAGGGTGGGGCTCGAGCGTCCGAGCGGCGTTCCCTAAGTCGTTAAGCAGCGCCAGGCCGCGCTCGACCTCGCCGCCGCGCGCAACAGCGATCCCGTGCAGCATTCGCGCGGTGCAAGCTTCATCAACCGAACCAAACGTAGGGAGTACCGGCGTGAGCAGCGCGATCGCGTCGTTAAATTGATACCGCCGCAGAAGCACGCGGGCTCTCAGCAAGATAGCTTCGCGACGCTCGCCGGCAGACAGCGAATTCGTGGAATCCAATGCTTCGAGGCATGCGCCGAGCTCGCCGCGGAAAAACGCCTTCCGGGCAACCGCGATTGTTGAGGTGGGGAGGGCGTCGCTTGCGGCGTTGAACTGGATCGGCTGCACCCCCGGATGCATCCATGAAATTCGCGACGACAGTGCGCCGCTTGGGTCGGCCTTTCCAGGACTCGCGGGACGTCCTCCTCCCTCAAACGTACTATCCGGGACCACCTCCGCCAACGTAGTCAGTCCCGGTGCCGGTCGCGGTGCTAGCCGCGCCGGCGACCGGCGCGACGACGCCAGGCCCCGCGCCGACGACGTAGTTAGGGGGTGGCGCGGCGCTTAGGGCGACGAGCAGCGCGATAAGGATCGTCATGAAAGGATACTCCTTCTACGTTTGAATCCCCCAAATGGGGGACTACGAGTATCCTAACGCCTCTGGCGGACGAGAGTCACGGGCTCCTGAGCGCTGGGTCCAAAATGAACCGCCCGATCGTCGGAATAGACGCCAGCGGCTGCGTACCGCATCATTGATCGTGCAAATGTTCGGATGTGCCGATGCCCTGGTACGCGTCGACCCATGTTGTGCCGATTCGCAAAGACGACTCGGCACAATGGTGCCACCACCGCGAGTCCTTGCAGGACGAGTCAGGCTGCACAAACCGCACACCCGGCACTCGACACGAACGTCCGTCTCCGTGCCCCTGCCGACGATCCAGACACGAGCTACGCGCGGTGCGCGTAATTACGGATCCGGATCGCAGAGATACGGCGACGGAACGGCCAACCGCCGTCGTTCCTGCGGGCCACGCTTGCCACACAGCGACGGCCCGTCTACACCCCGGGAACGGCGGCGGTTCGGTTCACCTTGCGCAATAAAGGCAATCCGCGTCGCAAAGTGCGCTGACATTGTTCGATTAGCTCAAGCGCAGTACGACGTTGGCTTGAGGGCGCTTCTTAGGCTGGCTTTGAGATGTGGGGAAACTGGGCGTTTCATTCGCCCGCATACTCCCACGGCGTACGGTATCCGAGCGAGCCCTGCGGTCAAACCACGTTGCCAAAAGCAGCGTTCCTGCCAAATGCACAGGCGTCGTTTCTGTGGAGGGTAATGGATTTGCTTTCGGTGACTGGTCTCGCGCATAAAGGATACAGCTGCGCTGCGCTGGCCGGCGTGATTTTCACCGCGGGCTGCCATTCCGGCGGCGCGCGAGTCGTGCCGTCGTCCGCTCAGAACGTCTCGGGGAGCTCCGCAGTAACCGTCGCCGGTGACACTCCAGAGGAGTTCGCCGCGAATCTTCAAGCGGCGCGCGCTGCTCGAAAAAGCGTTCGCATTGTCGCCGTTTCTGCACGATTGGGCGTCGACGACTATTCAGCGTACGCTCAGATTGTGCGGTCGAACCGCGCTCTCTTTGTTCGGGTCTATGGGCGCATACACGTCTACGATATCGACGAAGTGCAGATCTCATACCCACCGGGAAATGCCGTCGACCTGCGCAGGATACCGCTCGTCGAAACGCCTACGGTGGACGCGGCGCTCGCATCCAAAAACCCGATAGGCGCGACATCTTCTTTACGGGCTCAACTATGCCCTCACTGCGATCTCGTGCTTCTTCGGCCAACAGGGACGGCACAATCGTCTACGCTTTGGGCTGACGCAAAAGACCCGTGGCAGAAAAACCCCGACTACGTCTATTGGTCGCCCGGGATTGATGCGAAGCTGGCGTCAGGCCAGCGAGGCGCGGCTAGCCTTGTCCTTAATCCGTGCGTGCCTGGGTATATTTGCTGTCCCGGCGGATACGGATACATCGGGCCCTACTGCTATTATCCTGGCGGCGGAGGGCCTGGTCCTTACCCGATTTACTTCGCTCGCCTGCCCCGCGCACAGTACAACTTGACGGCTGAAGCTGCGTGTCGCCAACAGAAAGGTCGATATGCCGACTTTTGGCTTGGGCCAGATATTCCGGGGCAATTCTATTGTCAGCACGAGACTGACACAGCGTCGCAAAATGTCGGCGGACTTTATATCGACAACGGCTGCTTTATTACGGCTGACCTGCCTGCAAAAGCGGATCCCATGCAGCCTATTATCGTCACGGTCATCGGCCCTACGCTAACGCCGAGCAAAGCGGTTGACTCGGTCGGCGTACGCGTAGATATGACGCGCTGCTATTGGACGAAGTCGAATTGACAGAGCGAGGGTCGTGCAGAAATTGACTTTGCAGGATGGAAGAACCAAATGCCAGAAAGGGACGTGCGCTATCGTGAGATCCTTCGATGTCCTTGCGCTCGCCGTTATCACCTCGCTTGCAACGACGTACATGGCTAACGCGTCCTCTCAATTGCCGCTTATCGAACCCGGGCAGGGCCCGAAACCGGCTCCGCCCGGCTATCGCTGGTACATTGTTCGAAACTGGAAACATGTGTACACCGGCAAAGCGTCAATGGTACAGCGCGGCGCCAATGTCGGGCCGACGTTTGACCCGGATGAGCTTATTTTCGGCGAAAAGGCCGGTGACGCGATTCGCCAACGCGATCCTCGCGTTCCCGGGGAAGTGTCGCACATTCTCCTTCCCGCGTCATACGAGTTGCCCGCAGATGTCGCCGCTCTCAGAGCGCCCCCGCCTCCTTCCTCGCTGCCTGAAAAGGAGAAATTCGATTTTTCCCAGGTGACATTCATCGAGGAACCGACACCGCCCGGTACTCCGAAAGGTTTTACCGCGTATAGGTTCGTTTTGCCGCGCCTGGTCTACACCGGAACAGTGGATACCCTGAGAGGCTCTCGGTCGGCGTTCGTAATCTCCGGGAGCGGTCTCAGGATCCGGCGTGCGAAATATCCTGGAGAAGCGTCGCATGTTTTGGTGCCGAGCAATATCGTACTGCCTGACGTGCTTAGAAGGCGCCCGCGCTAAGACCGCGGGAACGCGTCGGTACGCCGGCCGGGCAGCGCGTCAAATAGAGACCTGCGTCGTCCCGTGACGATAGTATTAAAATGCTGAAGAAGTGCCGGGCACTGCCCGCCGCCTTTGTGCCGCTCCTCGCGGCGTTCCTAATGGTTAACACGGCGGCCCCTTCGGATTGCGCTGAATCGGGCTGGCCCATGTACCAGCGCAGCGCGGATCACAATGCCGTCGTCGATCGTCCAGGCTTCTCGGCGAAATGGACCTATGACGCCTCGGGCAGGATTAATAGCGGTCTCGCGATCGTTGGCGATCGTGTGATCTTTGATACGTTCGACGGAAAAGTAGTCGCCCTAGACTTGCGTTCGGGACGGCCCGTTTGGACGGCCAATACGGACAACGTCGTCATGTCAACTCCTGTTGTCGTCGGAAGCACGGTTTATGTCGGGACGGGACATAACGGTACGATGTCGAAACAGCGCACGTCGTTCGTGTACACGGCCGCGCCGGGTCGGCGGCAACTCGATATGTGGGGGCGCGCCGAGGGCGACCACGTCATCGCGTTCGATCTTGTTACGGGACGAAGGCTGTGGGCGTATCGCACCGCGGGTGAAGACATGCCGTCGCCGACGGTCGCGGACGGCGTCGTCGTGTTTGCGAACGGGGACTTTCACGCATACGGGCTGCGGTCGTCCGACGGTACTGCGCTTTGGCAACGGGACCTCGGCGGTATCTCGACTATGGCTTCTGCAATGCGTTCGGGCTCTGGAGTGCTCGTCGGCATCTGCAGTGGGCCGCACTACCGAGGAAACACGGTTGCGTTGGAGCCGCACACCGGTCGTATTCTGTGGCGTTCGCCGTACGGAGACTGTGATTCAACGGCTACCGTAGCGAACGGGCGCATCTTCACGAGCGGGGTGGATGGGAACGACACCGCTTATGGTCACGGAGCTCGCGGCGTCGTTGCCGCGCTGGATCCGCGAGACGGGCATACGCTTTGGTCGTTCCGAACGCGAGATGCTGGTCCATATACGAAGATAGGATCTAACGAGCGGGCGATCGCCGGGACATATGCAAACGGCACGTATTTTCAACCGATACCAACTTCCGATGAACTCATAGCGTTCGATGCTTCTCGAGGCAGAGTGAAATGGCACTTCAAGACCCAGGGCCCTGCCAAGATGAGCCCAGTGGTAAAAGACGGTCGCCTTTACATTGGGGATACCGTCGGGCTCTTCTATACCATTGACGCCCGCAGCGGCAAACTGATCCGGGTCACGATGTTCGACGAGCCCTTTTCGACGTCGCCGCCAGTTCTAGTCGGGAATACCATCGTTGTTGCAGGCAACACAAAAGTCTTTGCCTTGCCACAATGAGTGCTAAGATACTCATTCCGCTCGCTGTCTTAATGACTGCGAGTTGCGCCTCACCCGGCGCTCAGTTCTCCCAACGAGCTTCTCGTAGCGTACAACACATCGTTATTGTCGTGCAAGAGAACCGTAGCTTTGATAATCTCTTTCACGGATACCCTGGTGCCGACACGGTCGACTACGGCATAACGCACGACGGGACGCATGTCCGACTTCAGCCCGTTTCACTCGCAGCTCGCTATGACATAAGCAATAACGTAACTGACTTCGTGAAGTCATATCACGGCGGAACGATGGACGGGTTCGATCTTCGTTTAATCGGACCACGCCCGGGTGCAGAAGTTCCGCTGGCCGCGGCCCAGTATCCTCAATATGGTTTCGTGCCGGCGGCGGAAGTCGCGCCATACTTTCAGATCGCGCACGACTTTGTTCTGGCCGACCGCATGTTCCAGAGCAATATCGACCAAAGCTTCGTTGCGCACCTCTACCTCATCGCGGGACAGGCGAATCGAACTGCTGATTTCCCGTCCGGGCGGCCCTGGGGCTGCGATGCCGGGCCCGGCGCTAGAGTTGCGACGCTTAAAGATGATCGGACTCTCGGAGCTCGGATATTCCCGTGCTTCGATATTCCAACGCTCGCAGATGAGCTGGACGAGAAGCGGCTGTCCTGGGCATATTATGCGCCGAAGGTACTAAACGCAAAGGCGTGGAGAGCGCAGCTACTGCACTCTCGCGATCAGTTTCTTGAACCGAGCCGTCTCGATGTCGGCCAACTATGGTCATCGTTCGACGTGATACCGCACGAACGATATGGCCCCTCGTGGCAAACCAATATCATTTCCCCGAGCTCTCGATTTTTTAAGGACGTCGCGGCCGGCCAATTGCGCAGCGTCTCTTGGGTGGTACCGGATTATAGGAATTCGGATCATGCTGGATCCCGAAGTGTAACGGGGCCGCTTTGGGTTGCGTCCATCATCAACGCGATTGGCCGCAGCAGATATTGGAGCCACACGGTAATCCTCATCACGTGGGATGACTCCGGAGGTTGGTACGACCACGTCGCTCCGCCACAGCTTGACTATGACGGCCTTGGGCTCCGCGTGCCGCTACTGGTGGTTTCTCCCTACAGTAAGCGTAACTTCATTTCCCATAAGCAATACGAATTCGGAAGCCTTCTCCGCTTCACGGAGTCCGTATTCGGCCTACGTGCGCTGGCTCCGAGCGATTCACGCGCAAACGACCTTGACGACTGCTTCGATTTTTCCGCAGCTCAGCGTACCTTCGAGCCGATACAGACTCCTATTGGAGCTGAGGACTTTTTGAAGCAAAGGCCGTCGTCTGTGCCGCCGGATGACTGACACGAGCCGGCCTTGAGCGGCCGGCGCCTAAAAATCTTTTTAGCGGGGCAGCATGACAAGGTCGAACGTATGTGCTATAATTCTTCTATGCCGCCGGGTACGAACCTGGCTGCCTTATAACTAAAGCGGCCCGATCAGTGGTGGAACACTGACCGGGCCCGTCACCCGATGGGTAAATCATCGAATGACAAGACCTCAATTCGCCGTGCCGGCGTCGAATACCCGGCCGGATAACGTTCCCGTGGAACACGGGCACTTCAGAATCGTGCGGGCCGCCTGGCTTATTGCACGATTCGTGCGGCGCGAAGCCGTGCGGTTCGAGCTCTATCGCGATCGGTTTGGCGCTTCGCCGCGGACATTCCATCGCGATCTCGCAGCGGTGCAGGATGCGGGCGTCCGTGTCACCGTCGAAGACGGCGTGTATCGCATGGCCCCTTTTCTCCTCGAACGCGGAGCGTCATGAAAGGATCGACGGGATTGAACGTCGTGCCATTCAAGGCGTGCGCCGCCTTTGACGAAGCAGGGATCGATTGGACGAAAGAACCGCGCAGCGATCGAGAGCGCACGCTGCGCGAGGCGTATCTGACCTACGAGAGCTCTGCCGGGACGAGCGGCCTCGTGTCGCTTCTGCTTCTCGGCATCGTGTCGCGGCGCCAAGGCGCGATCGCGGCAGATTTGCAGTACGTGGCAGATCGTGCCGAGATCATCCTTGCCATGAAGCTTCGGCAGCGTCAATGCGATGTGCTGAAGATGTTGACGGAGTACGTCTCGGAAAACGGCCCAATGTGGCACTGAGCGACCGGAACAACTTGCGAGAGCCCTCCGTCGCTGGCCGGGGAGGTTGCGCGGGCCGTTTATCCGGAGCCGGTCTGTAGGGCCCCGCTGTTCCTGTCGACATATCGCTCTTCGGTTGCCGGTGGTTGGTGCCCGCGTCATGAGCCCGTTAACAGCCGGGCGATCCACATCTGAACGTCCGGGCTCGACCACCACGCGTTCAACGTCCGAGACACTTCGAAGATGTCCGTAAAGCCGCGCAAGGTCTCGATTGCGGAGAGTACGCGCGAGCGCTGAGGCTTCGGCGACGCCAGTTCGTGCTGTATAGCGTCAATCGCAGCCGCCTCGGGCCGTCCGTGTAGAAGCCGGCGTAACTCGTCTGCGGGAAACGTCTGCGCTGCATAGTTGTTCTGCGTGACCGGCCCGTTAATCGGGCCATTGAATTGTTGCTGGATCACCAATCGCTGATCCTCGATCCTCGGAACTTCGGACGCCGACGGCCGGGGGACCTTCCTGACGAAATCGTTCACACGTCGTTGCTCCCTGCGAAACGGTTCTGTAAAGTGGTTGACAAACTGAATCATGGCGGCAATTACCATTGCCGCCATGATGACTTTAAACCATACGCTCCACGGCCCGAAGATCTGCAGGGCCGCGATCGTTGCGAAGCTCCCGAGAACAACTCCAATCGTGCCGGAAACCTCGGTAGGAAACCATCGCCTCAAGACATTCGGAACGAGCTGTATCACTCCATTGGTGTGGTTCTTGAGTCCTAACAGGTGCCATTCACCGTCGTGGCAACCCCACGACAAGCGACACAACGTTGCCTTCACGCGCCTCGAATTCGAGATTCCGCAGGGTAATTGTGTCCTCGGAGCCGTCAGAGAACTGCACGACGTAGTCGCGCACGTGATCGGCCCCGACTTGCGTGCTGTTGCCGCGCGCATCGGTGCCGAACACCGGTAAATTGCGCTGTTCCTTGCCTACGACGCGGCAGGGGATCGTTTGAAGCTCGATCCTAAAGTCGTACGACGACCTCATGCCGACAGAGGTCATTCCTTTGCCTCCCGCACAATCCGCACCTAAGCACCTCCATGGCTCAGTTTGGTCCGCAATGCTCCCAACACTTCGAGGCGAGCGTGACCACTTCCCGCCACTGAGCCAGCCACTGCGCCGAGAAATTAGAACTATTGCCAAGCTAAAGAGGGCGACTGTCGCGGCTAGGGATCAGCGCGCGGGGTTGCGGGCGATCTGAAGGGTGGTCGACTGGCCCGGCTTGAGCAGCGTTACCGCGGTTTGCGGGGCGGCGCGGGCGATGGCGGCTTTGAATTGGTCGCCGGCTTGCGGGCCGATCACGAGCGGGTTGTGCGCGTAGTGGACGGGGATCGCTTGCGGCGCGCCGATCAGCTTGCACGCGAGCGCGGCGTCGTCCGGACCCATCGTGAACGCGCCGTTGCCGATGCAGAACACCGCCAGATCGGGGTGATAGCGCTGGCCGACCAGCGCCATGTCGCCGTAGACGTCGGTATCGCCGGAGGCGTAGATGCGCGCGCCGCCGATGTCGACGATGAAGCCGGCCGCCGGGAAGCCGGATGCCGTAGAGTGGACGGCGGGGACGAGCTCCAGCTTGGCGCCCTTGTAGCTTGCGGTCCCGCCCATGTTGATCCCGGCGCCGTTGTTCAGCACGACCTTCGTGGGATCCACGTTCGCGGCTTGGAATTTCGGCACCAGGCCGACGCGCATGAGATCGCTCTGCCCGACCGTCTTCACGTCGACGCCGACGGCGAGCAGCGCGGGCAGCAGCTCGAAGTAGTCGCCCATGTGATCGCCGTGATCGTGCGTCAACGCGACGACGACCGCGTCCGGCGAACGTCCTTTGATGTGCGCTGCATAGGCTGAAGCGCTCGAAAGCTCCGGCGGCTTGTCGATGTTGAACGCTTTGAAGCCGGTGTTGTTCCAGATCCAGGCGTCGATCTGGACGATCGTCTTGTCGTCAGGCGTCGCGAGCTCATACACGCCGCCGCCGTACCAGCGAATCTTGAGCGGCACGGCCGGACCGGCCGCCGCCGTGACGCTGCCGCCCGCGACCGCGGTCCCGGCGACGCCGGCCGCCGATGCCTGGATGAACTCGACGCGCGAAAGGGGATCGCCCATGAGGAGCCTCCTTACGGTCCGCCGCTGTGATACGGTTCAGCATACGCGGGCGAGGCGGCAAGCCCTCGCGGTGCGCGCACCGGGATCGCGACGATCGCTGCCGCGGCGAGCAGCGCCGCGATGCAGGCGCTGAAGCCCGCGCCGTAGCCGACGGTGTCGATCAATCGCCCGACGGCGACCGGGCCGAGCGCCGCGCCGATCCCGACCGGGACGCCCTGCGCGGCGATGATCGAGCCGTACGCGCGGCGTCCGAAGCGCTGCGCCATCAACGAGCCGCGCAGCGGGAACGTCGCGCCGTACGCCGCGCCGAACGTGCAGACGTACGCGAGCACGCCGAGCAGCGTCGGCGCCGTCGCGAGCAGCGTTACCCCCAGCGCTTCGAGCGCGAATGCGCCGGCGAACAGCAGCGCCAGCGAGAGCCGCTCGCCGGACCATGCGACGAACACGCGGCCGGGGAGATACGCGAGCCCGAACAGTCCGACCAGAGTCGCGGCGAACGAGGGCGCGTAGCCGCGCGCGATGAGGTACGCCACCTGCTCCAGCAAGACGCCGGTGCTGGCGAACGCGCCGAGCGCGATCCCGATCGTCAGCAGCCAGAACGACGCGCTGCGCAGCGCGACGCCGTACGCGACGCCGCTCACCGGCTCGGCGGCAGTTGCCGTTCCGTCGCCGTCCGGCAGCAGCCCGAGATCCTCGGGATGCCGGCGCACGACCAGCACGTGCAGCGGAAATGCGACCAGCAAGTGCACCGCAGCGAGAACCACGAGCGCATCGCGCCAGCCGTAGCGCGCGATCAGCAGCCCGGCGATCGGATAGGTGAATGTCGAGGAGAACGCGCCCATGAAGCTGAGCAGCGAGAACGCTTGCGTGCGGCGCCGTGCGAACCAGTTCGCGACGACCGTCATCGAGACGGGATAGAACGTGAGCGCCGAGCCGAGCCCGATCCCGAACGTCCACAGCAAGTCGAACGCGAGCAAATCGTGCGCGCGCGAGATCGCGAGGAGCGAAAGGCCGTTGATCAGCGACCCGATTGCGAGCGGAAGCCGCGCGCCGAGCCGGTCGACGATGCGCCCGAAGACGAGTCCGGCCAGCCCCGAGACCAGCACGACGCCGGAGAACGCGAGCCCGATCGAGGCCTTGTCCCAGCCGAACTCGCGCGCCAGCGGATCGACCAGCAAGCCGAACAGATACTGATTCGTGCCGTACGAGACGATCGTCGTGACGCCCAGCGCAACGACGATCGTCCAGCCGTAGAAGAAGCGCCGGCGCGTCCCCATCGCGCGCCTGCGTTCGTTCGGCGGGCGGCCTCCGCCTACGTCAGACCACGTCGGCGTTGTAGATGATGCGGATCGTTCCGACGCGGTGGCCGCGCGCGAACAGCGCGACTGAGAGGTCGTTGTAGACGATCCCCGTGTCGCGCGCATAGGTGTAGATCGCCCACGGCCGCGCGCCCTCGCGGCGCAGCGCGCAGCCGAGCTCGCGGAAGCGCTCGTACGGCGTGCGCCGCGGCAGCGGCAGCGAGGCGTCGCCCAGACCGACGCGCGAGCACCGCAGGCTCAGGTCGTCCTCGAAGAAGCGCTTGATGCGGTTGCCGTTGAGGTCCCGCACGTAGTCGCCGGTCCAATCGTGACGGCATTCATGGAAGTGCCCGAAGCAATAGCCGTTCAAGTCGACCGCGAACATCGCTTTGATGGCAGCGTGGAGCGGCACGTGCTCGTCGATCAGCCGGTTGAAGCCGTCCTCGACCGCGCGGTCGTAGCGCGTCTCGAACTTCGGCGGGTCGAAGCCCTGCGGCGGGACCTTCGAGACGTCGAACAGCCGCGCGAGCTTCGCGATCGACGCGCCCTTGATTTCGAC
Source organism: Candidatus Eremiobacterota bacterium (assembly GCA_019235885.1). Taxonomy (GTDB): domain Bacteria; phylum Vulcanimicrobiota; class Vulcanimicrobiia; order Vulcanimicrobiales; family Vulcanimicrobiaceae; genus Vulcanimicrobium. The sequence continues at coordinate 109,930 of JAFAKB010000018.1, forward strand.
GTAGTTCGTGTCGAAGCAGTCTTGCAGCGAAATTGTGCCGCGCGCGAGCGCGTCGTCGAAGACGGCGTCCATCTTGTCGCCGAGCGAGAGGCCGATCTCGCGAACCCGTTCGGCGACGGTTCCGAGCGGGCGGCGCGCGGCGAGCGCGTGCGCGCGCATCCCGAGCATCGCGAGCTCGATCCGCCGGCCGTCGGTCGCGTGGGCCGCGTCGCTCTCGACCCGCCGCGCCGCCATCTCGCTCGCGCGCCGCACGTCGGCGAGCGCGGCGAGCTGCTGCTCGACGATCGCGGCGACTTCGGCCGCACGGTCCAGGGTTTGGTCGACCTGCGCGCGCAGCGCGCCGATCGCGGACTGCATGTGCGTCGTGTCGTCGTGGACGCGGCCGGTGCGCTCGACGGCGCGCTCCGTGGTCCCGCTCATCGCGCGGCTCGCCTCGGAGACGGCCCCGATCACGGAGCCGATCTCCTGGGTGGCGCGCGAGGTCGTCGCGGCCAGCGCGCGGATCTCGTCGGCGATGACGCCGAAGCCGCTTCCCGCGATCCCCGCGTGCGCCGCTTCGATCGCGGCGTTCAGCGAGAGCAGCGTCGTCTCGCTGGAGATCGTGTCGATCAGCTCCAGGATCTCGGCGGCGCGCGCGCCGGCCGCGGTCGTCGCGCCGACGAACGAGGCCGCGTTGCGCACGTCGTCGCGGACTTTCACGACGCGGTCGAGCGCGCGCTGCAGCTCTTCGACGGAAGCCGCGAAGCCCGCGCGCACCGCGGCCAGCGGACCGCGCATCCGCTGCGCGGCTTGCGCGGCGACGTTCGCGCCGGCGGCGGTCTCGTCGACCGAGCGCATCGTCGCGGCCAGCTGCTCTCGCAGCGAAGCGAGCGACGACGCGATCGCTTTCCACTCGTAACTGTTGCGCGCGATCGAGACGGCGATCGCGGTGATCAGGGCGAGCAGCTCGCGCTGATCTTCGTCGACGCGCGCGCGCAGCGCCGCGGCGGCTTCGCGCACGTCGTCGGGAAGCTCGTCGAGGCTCGCGTTCTCGCCGGCGGACGGGCGCCGCTCGCCCAGATGGTAGCGCGCGACCGCGTGCTGCAGCCGTTCGAGCGCGTCGGCGATCTCCAGCCGCGCGGCGCGCTGCGCGGCGTCGGCGACGTCCTGCGCGTGGCGCGCGACCGTCTCGACGCCGTGCGCGATTGCCGAGATGCTCTCGCTCTGCCGGCCCGCGATCGCGGCGACCTCGCCGATCGCGCCGTCGAGCTCGGCGACCTGCGCGCGCGTTTGCGCCGAGCGCTCGCGCGCCGCGTGCAGTTCCGCGGCCAGACCGCGCACGACCCCGGCCGACGCGCCGATCGCCGCGTCGACGCGACGGCTCGCGTCGGCCAGCTGTTTCTCGATGTTCGCGACGTCGGCCGAGGACTGCACGGTCGACTCCGCGAGCTGCTTCACCTCGTCGGCGACGATCACGAACCCGCGCCCGGCGTCGCCGAGGTGCGCGGCCTCGATCGCAGCGTTGATCGCGAGCAGCCGCGCCTGGCGCGCGATGCGGCGCAGTTGTTCCAGAAACGTGCTGATCTGCGCCGAGCCCGACTCCATCGCGGTCGCGAACGAGGCCGTCTCTTCGACCGTCGCGATCAGCTCGTTCAATCCGCCGAGCACCCCTTCGATCCCGCCGTCGTACTCGCTGGCCGAGCTCGTCAGCGCCGTGCTGAGCAGCCGCAGGCTTTCCGTCGCGCCCGCGACGCCGGCCGCGCCCTGGTCGATCTCGCCGACCGCGGCGGCGGTGCGCTCGACGTCGGAGCGGTGCTCGGCGGTGCTGGCCGCGATGCGCTCGAGCTGATCGGCGTTGAGCGCGGCGATCTCGGCGGCGGCTTCGACGATCGCGCGGAAGTCGAGCATCTCGGCGCGCAGGCCGTCGACGAACGGGCGCAGCGCGGCGCCGAGCGGCGAGAAGGCGTCCAGCGAAAGCGGTGCCGCGAGGTCACGGCTCGCCGTGGCCTCCCGCAGCCACGCGACGGCACGCTCGGCGTCCCCCGTCCCGAGCGCCCGAGCCGATTCCAACAGCATCGGTCTATGTATCGGCCGGTACGGCCGGCGCGGCTAGTGGACGATCGCCCCCGTCTGGACGACCTCGAAGGCGCTGGCGGGGACGGTCTTGAGCTGGTCGAGGTTGTTGTCATCCCAGCGTGAGTCGGTCGCCCCGCTCACGTACCAGTCCGAGCCGTTGTCGGCGACGAACATGCCGTACTTTTTTAGGGCGACCAGCACCGCGCGGCTCGCGCCGGTGAAGCGCGAGATGTCGTAGCTCGCCTTCAGGCGCACTCGCAGTCCCATCGGCGGAAGCGTCGGATCGGTCGAGGAGCTCGCGTAGTGCGTGGCGGGATGGATGAACGCGCGCTGCGTGCGGCGCACGGTGAAGCGCAGCGCGTGGTCGATCTCGCCGTTCTGCGCGGCTTCGTCGTAGCGTACGAGTCCGGCGAGGATCGGGAGCCCGGCGGCGTCGGCGGACGTCCAGTAGTCGGGGCGCAGTGCGTTCGATGAGAGATCGAAGACGGCGCCGGAGCCCGCGTGCCAGCCCGGGCCGACGTACTGCGCGGCGTACAGCTCGTAGAGCTTGCACGCGCTCGAATCGACGACCAGCACGTGGCGGTCGCCGCTCGCGCCGGGTCCGCCTTCGACCGGCGCGTTCGGCGGGATCGGATACGGGCCGGGATCGCTCTCGCTCGCGTAGTCGAACGTCATCGGAACGAGCGGCTGTCCCGCGCCGACCGACGTGTACGGAATCCCGTACGTCGGATTGCTGCCGAAGTCGGGATGCAGGTTCGTCGTCGCCGCGCTCATGCTCGCGAGGTACGCCGCGGAGCTCGGGTCGACGGGCGCCGCCGAGATGTCCGTGTTCCACGCGCTGTCGGCCGGGAAGACGCGGCAGCCGGCGACCGTCGGTGCGCTGCCGGACGGTGGCGCCGTCGGGGCGGTCGTCGGCGCGCTTGTCGGCATCGCGCTCGGTATCGGCGTCGGCGTGTTGGTTGCGGGAAGCGCTCCGCCGCTGCCGGGTGATGCGAGCGTGCCGCCGCCGCCGCCGCATGCGACGAGCGACAGAACGAGCAGCGAGGTTATCCCGGCGACCCGGTGAGCGCGCATACACCACGCTTGGACTCGCAACGCGCACGTGCCCTGCCCCGTTGATATGGTGACGTTGAAATTGGGGTATAGAACACTATTCGCTGCAAGGAGGCCCAGCGCCGATGATCGGCATGTTCGGGAAGCGCAGACCTAACGAGGCACCGCGGAAGCCGGTGCGAGCGCTGATCCTGGGCGGCGGCGGAGCGCGCGGCGCGTACGAAGCCGGCGTGGTTGCGGCGCTGAGCGAGCACGAGACGTTCGACGTCGTCTGCGGAACGTCGATCGGCGCGATCAACGGGATGTTCGTCGCGCAGGACGTGCCCGACCGGCTGATCGACGTCTGGCGGACGATCTCGACCCGCGGGATCACGCAGCTCAAGCCCGAGCTCGCGACGCTGATGCTCCTGTGGCAGGCGACGAACGGCCTGATGCGTTCGCCGTTCTCGCAGAAAGCCGCCCACGCCGTGACGATGATGCGCATGCTGCCGCAGCTTGCGAGCGCCGCGCGCGTCCCGTCGCTCCTCGGCTGCTTCGAGGGCGGCAAGGTCCGCAGCGTGATCCGGGAGCTGGCCGACCTGAGCGCCGTGAAGCACACGTTCATTTGCGGCGCGACGAACCTCACCAACGGCCGAGCCGAAGCGTTCGCGTACTTTCCGCCGGGACACGAGGCCGCGGAAGCGGCGTTCCACGCGGCCGAGTGGGCCGAGCCGATCCACGCCGGGAACTACGTCGATGCGATCTGCGCCTCCGCGGCGCTGCCGCCGGTGTACGAGCCGGTGTCGATTCTTTGCAAGGACGCGGTGACGCGCTCATACGCCGACGGAGGCTTCACGAACAACGCGCCGATCCGCCAAGCGATCGACGCCGGCGCGACGGAAGTGACCGCGATCCTCGCCGACCCGTCCGGAATCCAGAACGACGAGCGCAGCGTCGGCTCGATGGTCGACATTTTCGCGACGATGCTCGACGCGAACACGGTCCGCATGCTCGAGCTCGACCTGAAGCTCGCGCGCCGCATCAACGAAGCCGTCCTCGCCGGCCGCGCCCCGGACAAGCGCTACGTGACGATCCGCGTCATCGAACCGCGCGCCTCGCTGCGCCTCTCCGCCCTCGCCTTCGACGCGCAAGACGACGTCAACCGCCTCTTCGACCTCGGCTACGAAGACGGTCAAGCGGCACGCGCGGCGTGACTTCACTTTGGTGAGGCTGCGGCTTTGCGAGCCCCGGCCCGAGGATGTGCGGCGCGCGCCGCACAATCAGCTGTTCGTTACTGCGATGACATAGCCGCACCCGCCGGCAATGACGGTCCCTCGGCGCTGGATCACGTCGAGGCGATATTTGTCGCCGGGCGCCGCGTTCGGCGGAACTTCGAGCGTGAAGCTCAGCGTGAGCGCCGCGTGCGGCCCTAACCGCACGCCGCGGATCGTCGGCCGCGCCGAACCGCTCTTGGCGACGTACGACCGCGTGCGATCGATCGAGGCGAGCTTCTTCACGTGCCGCCGCTGCTTCGCTTCGTCTTCCGGTCCCTCGAAGAAGTCTTCGATCGCCTCGCCGATCCGCTCGATCTCGTCTTCGAGCTTCTCCAGCCACGCACCGACGCTGCGGTGCAGAACGTCGAAGACTCCCCCTTGCGATTGCGGTTGCGCCGTGGTCGCGACGGTGTGGAATTCCTCGAGCGCGACGTCGCGATCGGCGAACGCGATGTGCTTCGGCAGCGCGACGGCGAGCCGGCCGGGGAAGTGCGTGCAGTCGAAGACAAGGTCCGCGACGGTCTCTTTCGCGTGCGCGTTGTGGACGTCGACGAGGACGGTTTGCGGCGAGGCGCCCGCGCTCTGACCCGGCACCGTCCCGCCGCCCATCGGGACGGTGACGAGGTGGGTGTTGCGCTGTGCGACGTGCTTGTCCACCATCGCCAGCTGGTCGACGCTCGTACTGATCGACGTGAGCTGGTCGCCCGCCGCCGTCACGAACGCGGCGAGGCAGACGTGGTCGTGCGTCGACGGCAATCCGAGCGTGCTGAAGTCCAGCGAGTACTCGACGACCTGTGGCGTGCGCACGTCGAGATCCGCGATGATGGTCCGGTACGGCGTCATCGTGTCGACGAAACGCCAACCCGTGCCGGCCAGCCAGCCGCTCGTGTCGGCGCTGGTGATGCGGGTCGCGTAGTCCCCCGGCAGCGCCGGAACGCCGACGGCGGCATCGGCGGCGAGCAGCAGAACCTGGACCTGCGAGGCCGGAACCGCGTTGAGACTGCGGTTGTGGACCTCGACGAAGATGCGGTCGGTACCGGTTCGGTCGGCCGTCTCGATGCGCGTCGCCGGATCGACGAAGTCTCCGATGTTGACCGCGAAGTCCGCGTAGTTGACCGGCGTGCCGAGCGCCGGGAGTCCCATCAGCCCGCTGCGGCGCACCTTGATGTCGGCGCTCATGTAGTGATACAGGCTGTAACCGACGTGCGTGGGGTCGAGATGATTCTCGATCCACGCGTGGCGCGTGCCGCCGGCGATGCGGCCGGTGTCGTTGTAGTTCGCGCGCATGTACACGTCGGGATCGGAGCCGCTCGTCGCGGCGAGATCGATCTCCCAGACGCCGCGGCCGTGCGTCGCCGCGCGCAGCAGCCGCGCCGGCTGGTGGATCGCAAGATCGGTGATCGCGGCCTCGGGCAAACCCTGCGAGTAGACGCTCCAGGTCCACGTCGGACCGGCCCCTTTCACACCTTTCCAGCAGCCGACGTCCGTTCCGACGTAGACGTTCGACGGATTCGCGGAGTCGACGACGACCGCGTGCGACGGCACGTCGACGACGCTCGTCGGCAGCGCCGCGTGCCACGCCGAACCGTCGAAGTAATAGGCATGCGCGACGCCGCCGCCGCCGAGCGTGGCGTAGAAGGTGCCGGTCGCCGCGTTCTCGACCGCGAGCGCGGTGAAGACGTGCGGGGGCAGACCCGTGTTGGTGATCTGCGTGCTCGTCCACGCCGAGCCCGTCAGATCGAAACGATACACGTAGGTGGCCGTCGCCGCGAAGATGCGAGTCGCCGACGCGAAGGCAATCGCGCGGATCCCCTTGAGCGGCGAGCTGGGCGGGTCCGCGCTGCCGGCCAGCACGTCCTGGGTCGCGTTCGGCGTGGCCGGAACGTACGGATTGGTGTTCGTCGGTAAGGTGACCCAGCTGGTTCCCCAGTCGGAGGTGAGCCACAGACGGTTCGTGCCGGCCGCCGCGAGCGTGCTGCTGCCGGTGTCGAAGGCGGCGAGCGGCGCGACGAATCCGGCGCTGCCGGACTCCGCCGAAGCGGCGTCGCTCTGCGCCGTCGTTGCGGCCGTCGTGGGCGGGAAATGCACGCCGCTCCACGTCGCCCCGCCGTCGGTCGTGGCCTCGAATATGCCGTACACATATTGCCGCATGACGCGATAGGCGTCCCTGGGATCGTACACGACGCCGCCGCCGTCGCCACCGGCGAGCTCGGAGCAAGCCTGCTCGCCGAAGATCCGCGGCGTGCCGTTGTCCTGCGCGCCGGCGAATACGACCGCGTCGGTGTCTGCACGTTGCGCGAGGTAGGCGAACTCGGTGATCGCCAGGCCGACGTTGCGCGAGGAGAACGTGCCGGCGTCGCCGCTCGCCGTGGACGCGTAGACGCCGCCGTCGCTGCCGACGAACACTGTGGCGGGATCGTGCGCCGTTCCCGCAGCGTTCATACCGAACACGATCGCGTGGACGTCGGAGTGAACATTTGCGCCGACCCACGTCGGGTCCGCCGTCGGCGACATCGTGTTCGCGGGGTTGAAGGGAAAGACGAAGCTGCCCGGGCTTCCGGTGACGGTGCCCTTGAAGACCCTGAGCCTGTCCCCGCCGAGAAAGATCGTCGCGGGATTCGTGGGGTCGACCGCGATCGCGATGTCGTACCAGCCTTGACCGCCGGAGAACAGCACGTTGGCGGGCAATCCCGTCACGGTCGAGAACGACGTTCCGCTCAGGCGGTTCAGCGTGCCGTCCTGACAGAGCGCGTAGACGATCCCCGGCGAGCTCTCCGCGATGCCGAGCGCGATGCGACCGTTACCGGCCAATCCTGTCAGCGCGGTCCACGCCGCACCGTCCGGGCTGCTGTACACCTGGTCCCACGCAAACGCAGCATAGAACCGTTTCGCTGCGCCGAGTCCGGCGGCCACGATCGACGATACCGCCCCGCTCGCGTTGGTGAACGCCGTGCTCGTGACGAGCGTCCATGTCGCCATGCTGCCGCTCGTCGGCCGGCGGAACAAACCTTTGGTCGTCGCGGCGAAGACGTGCGTCGGCGTCGTATCGTCGGGGTCGATGACGATCTCGTAGATGCCGGCATCGGCGAGATTCGTCGCTTCGAGCGTCCACGCTCCGCCGGAGAAATGGCGAATTCCGATACCGAAATACGCGTCGTAGTTCCCGGCATTCTCGCCGGTCCCGACGAAGACGTCGTCACCGCTGGGCGCGAACTTGACCGCCAGCGCACCGACCGCGAGCGCGTCGTCTTCCGAGCCGATGGTCGTCGTCGGCGAGGTGATGTAGTCGTTGAGCGGCGCCCACGAGCCTCCGCCGTCGTCGGAGCGCCAGACGCCGCCGTTCGCCGCGCCCGCGTAGACGCGGGTGCCGGACGGACCCGCCGCGAGCGCCGTGATCCGCCCGGCCTCGCCGAGTCCACCGAGCACGACGGAGGGGCCTATCGGCGTCCAGTTGACGCTGCCGGGGCCGCCCGGCGTTCCAGCGGGGAGGTCCGGGGGGCGCGTGCCCGCGCCGTCGAACGCCGCCACTTCGAGCTGGCGCCGCTGGTCGACCGCGCGCGCCCAAAGCCCGCTCAGGACCTTGCCTTCACGGTCGGTGCGGCTGCCGTAGAACCAGGCGGCGCGCGCCGCCGGGCCGCCTGGGGGTTCGCCGCGCCGCTTTTCGCGCTCACCCTGGTAGCTGACGTCGCCGGATTTCACGGTACGGCCCTCCGGCCGCGGCGCGAAGCGAACCGCCGCAGCAGGAACGTGGCGGCTATCCCCAGCCCGGCGGCGATCGGGATCGCGGTGGCCCAGAACTCGGCCAGCCCGGATCCCCCGTCCGGATCGACGCCGAAGCGCGCCTCGATCCAGGTTCCCGCCGGGGAAGCCAAAGCGAAACCGGCTCCGAGCCCAAGCAATGTCAGACCGACCAAGCCGCGAACGTTCACCCGCATCATGCGTACCCCGTCACTCGCGTAGATTGGTCCCATCGCTATTCGAGGCGACCGGGAACCATCCTTCGCTGCGGACGGGGCGGTACGGTCAGTGGATCTCGGGTTCGGCGAGCTCGGGGCCGGGGCCGAGGATGTCGAAGTCGCAGCCTTCGTTGGCTTGAGTGACGTGGTGGGTGAAGATTGCTCCGTAGCCGCGGGCGAGGCGGGGTTGGCGCGGTTTCCAGGCTTCGCGGCGACGCAGAAGCTCTTCGTCGGAGACGTCGAGGTGTAGGCGGCGCTCGGCGACGTTGACTTCGATGACGTCGCCGGTTTGGACGAAGGCGAGCGGGCCGCCGATGAAGGCTTCGGGGGCGACGTGGAGGATGCAGGCGCCGTACGACGTGCCGCTCATGCGGGCGTCGGAGATGCGGACCATGTCGCGCACGCCGTGCTTCACCAGCTTGAGCGGGATCGGCAGCATCCCCCATTCCGGCATCCCTGGGCCGCCTTGCGGGCCGGCGTTTTTCAGCACCAGCACGTGGTCCGGCGTGACGTCGAGATCCTCGCGGTCGACCGTGGCAGCCAGTTCGTCGTAGCTTTCGAACGCGAGCACCGGGCCGCGGTGGCGCAGCAGATGCGGTTCGGTTGCCGAGGCTTTCATCACCGCGCCGTCGGGGGCGATGTTGCCGCGCAGTACGACGGTGCCGCCGGGCGGTGAGACGGGGTTGTCGAGCGGGCGGATGACGTCGTCATGGTACACGCGCGCGCCGGCGACGTTGTCGCCGAGCGTCTGGCCGGAGACTGTCGGGCACGACAGATCCAAATACGGTGCGAGCCGGTTCAGGAAAGCCCGCATTCCGCCGGCGTAGAAGAAATCTTCCATCAGCAGGCTGCCCGACGGGCGCACGTTCGCGATGACCGGGACGCGGCGCGAGATCTCGTCGAAGCGGTCGATCATCAGCGGGATCCCGGCGCGTCGCGCGATCGCGACCAGGTGGATGATCGCGTTCGTCGAGCCGCCGAGCGCGGCGTGCGCGACGATCGCGTTGTCGAGCGACGCTTCGGACACGATCCGCTCCGGCGTCTGGTCTTCGCGGATCATCTCGACGATGCGGCGCCCCGACGCGGTCGCCATCCGCGCGTGTCCAGAATCGGCGGCGGGAATCGACGACGCACCCGGCAGCGTGAAGCCGAGCGCTTCGATGATGGACATCATCGTCGCCGCGGTACCCATCGTCATGCAGGTACCGAACGAACGCGCGATCCCGCCTTCGATCTCGTGCCAGTCGTCTTCGGTGATGTTGCCGGCGCGCTTCTCGTCCCAGTATTTCCACGAGTCGGTACCGGAGCCGAGCACCTCGCCGCGCCAGTTTCCGCGCAGCATCGGCCCGGCCGGGACGACGATTGCCGGGACGCCCGCCGAGATCGTGCCCATCAGCAGCGCCGGGAGCGTCTTGTCGCAGCCGCCGAGCAGCACCGCGCCGTCGACGGGCTGGCTGCGGATCAGCTCCTCGGTCTCCATTGCGAGGAAGTTGCGATAGAGCATCGTCGTCGGCTTCATCAGGTTTTCCGACAGGCTCATCGCCGGCATCTCGAGCGGAAACCCGCCGGCCTGCCAAACGCCGCGCTTCACCTCGTCGGCGCGCGCGCGCAGGTGGACGTGGCAGGGGTTCGCGTCCGACCAGGTGTTGACGATCGCGACGACCGGCTTGCCGGCGAAGTCCTCGCGGTCGTAGCCGATCTGCAGCAGCCGCGAGCGGTGCCCGAACGAGCGCAGCCCCGCCGTGCCGAGCCAGCGGTGGCTGCGCAGTTCTTCAGGAGCCTTTGGTATTGTAGACCTCGGAGAAGAAGTAGTCTTTCCAGCTGTTCGGCTTGTTCTTGATCGTGCCGGCCTTGTACATCGCCTCGCCGAACTTCAGCGTCTGCTGCGGCGCGGTGGAGTACACGAAGTTCGGCTGGCTCATGATCTGCACGAGCTCGTCGACGGTGAGCTTCTCTTTCGAGTCGGCGAGATAGATCTCGGCGGCGCGGCGCTTGTTGTTCCGGATGAGGTCCTCGGCTTGCCCCATCGCTTCGATGAATGCGGCGATGATCTTCGGGTTCGCGTCGTGAAACTTCGTCGTCGTGAACGTGACGCCGTTCGAAGCGGGCCCGCCGGTCACGTCGACCGAGTTCAGCACGACGTGCGCGCCCGGCATCTTGAGCTCTTCGTACTGGTACGGCGGAAGCGAGAAGTGACCGGTGAGGTCTTTGCCGGCGGAAAGGCCGAGCACCGCGTCCGGATGGCCCATCGCGACGGTGTACTGGTCCAGCTTGTGCGAGTCTTTTTCGCCCCAGAGCTTCTCCGCCGCCATCGCGAGCACCGTCGCCTGCGTCGAGACGCGCACGGTCGGCACGGCGATCTTGTCGCCCGCGCCGATGTCGGCGATCGTCTTGACTTTCGGGTTGCGCGAGATGAGAAGCATCGGAAGCGCGCCGTTCCCGGCGACGCCCCGAACTTCGTTGGGCGTCCCCTTCGTCGCCGACCACGCCGTCAGCAAGTTCGTCGCGCCGCTGGTGGCGAGATCGACGTTCCCGGAGAGCAAGGCGTCGACGGCCGCGCCGCCGCTGTTGATCACCTGGTACGTGACCTTGAGGTCGAGCCCGCGTTTCTTCGCGGCTTTCTCCAGGAGATGTTCCTGCTCCAGGATCATGATCGGAAGGTAGACCAGCCCCGGCTGCCGCGAGACGTGTACTTCGCCCACGTCCGCGAACGCGGGCGCCCTGACGGCGACGGCCAGAACGAGAGCGGCGAAGCCACGAATGAAAGACTTCAAGCAATACCTCCTCATGACGATGCCATGCCCCAGCGGCGAATGGTGCGCATTTCGATAGTGCGAAAGACGACGTTCTCGACCAGCAGCCCGATGATGATCACCGTGAGCAACCCGGCGAAGACGTTCGGGATGTCGAGAACGTTCTTGTTGCTGACGATGAACCAGCCGAGCCCGCCGCTCCCGTTCTGCACTCCGAAGATCAGCTCGGCGGCGATCAAGGTTCGCCAGGCGAAGGCCCAGCCGATCTTGAGCCCGGTCAGGATGCTCGGAAACGCGGCCGGGATCAGGATGAGCGCGACGTAGCGCAGGGCGCGCAGGCCGTAGTTCTTCCCGACCATCCGCAGCGTCGGCGAGACCGAGACGAAGCCCGAGTGCGTGTTGAGCGCGACCGGCCACAGCACCGAGTGCACCAGCACGAACGAGAGACTCCACTGCGTGAGGCCGAACCAGATCAGCGCGAGCGGCAGCAGCGCGATGGCGGGGAGCGGGTTGAACATCGCGGTGAGGGTCTCCAGGAACTCGGCCCCGATCCGCGTCGTCGTCGCCAGCGTCGTGAGCACGGCCGCGATCGCGATCCCGGCTGCGTAGCCGACCAGCAGCACGCGGATCGACGACCACGCCATCCGCAAAAGATCGCCGCCGGCGATCGCTTTGACGAAGGCGACGACGGTGGCGCTGAAGGTCGGGAGCAGCAGCTCGTTGTTGACGTGCCGCGCGTACAGCTCCCAGACCGCGGCCAGCACGATCAGGATCGCGATTTTGCGGAGAATCCCGTTGTTGACGATCGTCTCCAGCGGCGAGAGCGGTTTGCTCGCGATCGCGAACTCACTCGAGTCGACCGGCACTTCGAGCCGCTCGGGGCGCTCCGCCAGCGGCGCAAGTTTCTCAGGCGCGCGCAACAGCAGGCTCCGCCGGTTCGGCGAACAGCATCTCGTGAATCCGCTCCTCGAGCTTGCGCGCTGCGTCGGACGCTGCGCCCGTCCGCGGGACGCTGTTGAGCTCGGCCTTCACTTGCCCCGGATGCGGCGAAAGGAGCAGGATGCGGCTCCCGACCTTGATCGCTTCGGCGATCGAGTGCGTCACGAAGATCATCGTGAACCCGATGTCGTCCCAGAGCTCGAGCAGCTCGTCCTGCATCTTGCGCCGCGTCAGCGCGTCGAGCGCGGCGAACGGCTCGTCCATCAGCAGGATGTCGGGCTCCATCGCCATCGCGCGCGCGATCGCGACCCGCTGCTTCATCCCGCCCGAGAGCGTATGCGGGTACGAGTCGAGGTTCTTCGTCAAGTTCACTTTGGCGAGCGAGGCGCGGGCCCGTTCGTCGGCCTCGCGCGGCGACGCTTTTCCGCTCACCAGCAGTGGGAACGCCACGTTCTGCCGCACGGTCTTCCAGGGCAAAAGCTGGTCGAACTCCTGGAAGACCATCATCCGGTCGGGGCCGGGCTGGCGGATCACGTCGCCCTTGAGGCGGATCTCGCCTTCGGCCGGCGCCATATAGCCGCCGACCGCTTTGAGCAGCGTCGACTTGCCGCAGCCGGACGGTCCCAGCACGACGTATCGCTCGGTCCGGAAGACCTGGAAGCCGACACGGTACGTCGCGGTCACCAGCGAGTCGCGCGTCTTGTACTGCAGCGTGACTCCTGCGACGTCCAGCAACGGGCGCTCCACGGCGGAGAGATTGTCCTGCCTCACCGATTCACCTCCGCGGCGTGCGTTCGAGCGCCTCTGCGCGAATCGCGCTCAGCGTCGTGCGCGGCGTAATGATCTCGGGGTCGGTGCGCAGCTCGATCAACGCCGGCTTGCCCGCCCGCAGAGCGGCCTCGAACGCCGGCGCGAACTCTTCGGTGCGCTCGACCAGCGCGCCGTGCGCGCCGTATGCGCGCGCATACGCGACGAAGTCCGGGTTCACGAGGTCGGTCGCGACGACGCGGCCGGGAAACGAGCGCTCCTGGTGCATGCGAATCGTCCCGTACATCCCGTTGTTCACCACCAGCACGATCACGTTGATGCCGTACTGCACCGCGGTCGCGAGCTCGTGCCCGCTCATCAGAAAGCAGCCGTCGCCGGCGAACGCGGCGACGATGCGCTCGGGACAGCGCAGCTTCGCCGCGAGCGAGGCCGGGAAGCCGTAGCCCATCGTGCCGCTGGTCGGCGCGAGCTGCGTGCCGAAGCCTTTGTACTGAAAGAAGCGGTGCAGCCAGGTCGCGTAGTTGCCGGCGCCGTTGCACAGAATCGCGTCCTCCGGCAGGCGTTCGCTCAGCCACCGCACGACGCGCGCCATGTCGAGCGCGCCGCCCGGGATGCTGGGCTCGAGCGCCGCCTCGTAGTCGCGCCGTGCCGCGGCAGTCCACTGCGCCCAGCGCGGGCGGTGGATCGACTCGAGTTGATGGAGCGCGCGGGCGAACTCGGCGGGGCCCGCGTTGATCGGCAGATCGGCTTGGTAGACGCGGCCGAGCTCGTCCGGATCGGCGTGCACGTGGACGAGCTGCTGCTTCGGGCGCGGCGCTTCGATCAAGGTGTAGCCGCCGGTCGGGATCTCGCCGAGCCGCCCGCCGAGCGCGACGATCACGTCGGCGTCGCGCACGCGCTGCGCGAGCGCGGGGTTCGGCCCGACGCCCAGGTCGCCAGCGTAGTGCGGATCGCGGTTGTCGAAGAGCGACTGGCGCCGGAACGAGCACGCGACCGGAAGCGCGTGTCGTTCCGCGAAGCGGCGTAGCGCGGCGCAGGCGTCCTCGTTCCAGCCGCTCCCGCCGAGAATGAGTAGCGGACGCTTCGCCTCGGCGAGCAGCGCGCGAAAGCGCGCAAGATCCTCGGCCGCGGGCTGCGCCACGATTCGCTGCGCGGCGCCCAGGTTTTCCGCGTCGGTCTGCTCGCGCAGCACGTCTTCCGGCAGCGCGAGCACAACCGGCCCCGGCCGGCCGGACATCGCGACGCTGAACGCGCGCGTGACGAGCTCCGGGATGCGGCGCGCCTCGTCGACCTGGGCGGCCCACTTCGCGAGCCCGCCGAAGACCTGCGCGTAGTCGATCTCCTGAAACGCTTCGCGCCCTTGCATCCCGCGCGCGACTTGGCCGACGAAGACGATCATCGGCGTCGAGTCTTGCCGCGCCGTGTGAACGCCGATGCTCGCGTGCGTCGCCCCGGGCGCGCGCGTTACCATGCAAACGCCGGGACGGCCGGTCAGCTTTCCGTACGCTTCGGCCATATTTGCGGCGGCCGCTTCGTGACGGCACGCGATCACGCGCACGCCCGGCGCGCCGTACAGCGCGTCGAGCACCGCGACGTAGCTTTCGCCGGGAACGCAAAACGCCGTGTCGACGCCATTGGCAACCAACGCCTCGACGACGGCTTTCCCCCCGGAGCGAACGGACATCAGCCGACGACGTCCTTCACCGACTTGCCGGCGTCCTTCTGGCTCGAAGAGGCGATGCGCATCGTGGAGCGCAATACCTCCGCGGTGCCAGATCCTGCACCCGAGATGCATTCACACAACGCGACGATCGTTCTGACGAACAACGTCGTGCTCGACGACCAGCAGCCGACGACCCTGTCCAACGTGACGTTCGGGCACCGCTATCTGATGCTCGGCATCCACGGCACCGGTGAAGGCTTCACGTTGGCGTAGTGGCCGCCAGGCGTACAGGCAAGCCTTCCGATCACGTTTCAAACGGGATTTCTCGCGGCCGACGATGGCTGGGAGTTAGAGTTCACCGACGACACCGGCGGCTATTGGACGACGGGCGGCTGGCAGGTCGCGAATTGCCAAGCGGATGACGACGGCCAAACCATCACGCTCAGCCTGAGTTCCTGGTACAACGGCGGCAACGACCAGCAGCCCGGTGCCTTTCAGGCCGGCTTCGTCTTGAACGGGTCGACCGTCGCCGCAACCCTTCAAGTCGCGCCGTAACCGCATTCGCCGTGGTGGGCGCGCTGCGCGAAGCTGTCGCTTGGCTAGCTGATAATGGCAATCAGACGAAACGGCCAAAAACCCCTCTTAACCGCTTGTAGATGTACGCCACTTGGCGTACTATAGGACCCTATGGTCAGAAGGGACGACCGCATTCACCTCCGCGTCGCCCGCGACGTCAAGGATTTGCTTGAACAGGCCGCGGCTGTGTCGACCGGGGGTGACGTCACGGCGTTCGTCATCGGTGCGGCCGCAGAGCGGGCTCGGCGGGTGTTGAGCGATCTGGAGGTCACGCGGATCGACGATGCCAGCCGGCGGCGCTTCTACGACCTTATGATGAACCCGCCCGAGCCGAGTGCGGCACTCAAGAAGCTGCTCGCGTTCGACGCGTTTCGCGTCGTGAGCTAGGCATTGCCCGGCATAAGAATCGAACCCCTCGGCCCGCACCACGACCGAGGGGTTTTCGATTGTGGTGAAGAGTCGGTCACCCGCTACCTTCGCGAGATTGCGCTCCAAGCTCAGAGAGCGTATCGGTCGGCTTCCAAGATCGCCGTGCTGCTCGACGCGCCGTCGCGCATCCTCGGCTACTATACGCTCGTAAACCACCGAATCGTAGACGAAGAGATGCCCGACACTCTGGCGCGCGAGCTGAAGGTGGCCAATCTTCGCAGCGGCGCGCCGGCTGTGCTGCTCGCGCAGCTCGGCGTCGACGTCACCTACCAATCGAACGGACTCGGACGGTTCTTGCTCAAGCATGCGCTCTTGGAGTCGTTCCAAGTTGCCCAACACGTGGGCGGCGTCGCGATTTTGGTCGATGCGCTCGACCAGCGCCGTGCCGAATGGTACGAGCGAAACGCCGGTTTTCGTGCGCTGTGTGAAGGCGGTTCTCGTCTGATACTGTCCATGAAGACGCTCGCGAAAGCGATTAAAAGCTAAAGCTCGTTATTCGAAGACGAGGCGGTTTTGTTCGGCGAGGTAGTATTCGGCGCCGTACTCGTGCGGTGCGGTTAGGCTGCGAATGCCGCGGCAGCGCAGGATCTTCGGCTCGCCGCGGTGCTCGTCGAGCGGCTCGGCGACGGTGAGCACGAGACCGTCGTGCAGGTAGAGGTGTTCTCGCACGAGGGAACCCGGCCGCGACGATTCGCCGGGCTTGCGCGCGTCGGGTTTGCCGAGCGCCTGCGCCGCTTGGAGCGGCGGCGGTTCGGCGGTTTCGACGGCGATCACGCGCAGCGCGCGGGAGTAGACGATCAGGCCTTTCGCCGCCGCGTTCCGCACGTCGTAGACTTCGCGGAGCGCCGGATAAGAACCGAGGTACGTGTCGCTCGACGCCGTCGGTGTGCCGTACGTGCGCGCGACCTCAGTGGTGAGACACGCAGGCAGCCCGTGCCAGTCCGACAGGCGGAAATCCAGCAGGGCGGCGAGCGCGTCTTCGAGCTGCGTCGACATCGCGGCTTACAGACCGATCAGCGAGATGCGGCCGAGGAAGTACGCGGCGCGGAAGCGGTCGTCTTGCACTTGCGCCCGGATCGCGTCCGCGTTCGTTCCCGCGGCCCCGTAGCCCGGCGTCGCGGCGGTCGTGGGTGGAGCGCAGGTGCCCGTCACGCCTTGCGTGAGCGAGGCGAGCAGCGCCGCGTCCGAGCCCGCGCTCACGCGCAGGTCGTTGAAGAGCTGCACGCCGAGCACTTCGGCGAACCCTTCGACCAGCACTTGGTTGAAGTTGACGCCGTTCGGAAAGCGCGGCGAGGACTGGGTGCCCGCGACGAAGTCGGGATGCGCGAGCGAGTGCATCAGCTCGTGGCACAGCGTGCGAACCGTCCGCCAGCGCGTCGCGCACTCCGAGACGCCGGCGTCGACTTCGGTCGAGATTCCGACCTGCAGCGAAGGTCGCTCCAGGCGGCCGGTGTGCCGGACCTGGTTGTCGAGCGAGGCTTGCACGGCCGGTTCGGCTTCGAGCGCGGTCATCACCGCCTCGAACGCGGCGGCGTCCCGGGTCGCATCGAAGTTCGTGCGCGAAAAGAGCGACGGCCCGGCCGACGCATCGTTGCCGACGCCGCGCGCGCGATTGCGCAGCAGGTTCAAGCGCTCGGCTTGCGTCACGGGAGCGGGGTTGCCGGCCGGATCGGTGGTGACGCTGTGAATGTTCCCCGAGTACTGCCAACCGGCGAGCCAGCGGTTGTTGCGCGCCGTATCGGCGTACGGGGTGAAGAAGGTGCGCGCGCGGGCTTGAATCGCGTCGGCGACGCTCTGCACTTGGGTCAGCGACTGCGGGGCGGTGCCCGCCGCCCAATTCGCGGGGTCGAGCGAACTGTTCAGGATGCGCGTGCGGGTGCGGTTCGTCAACTCCGTCGTGAACGTCGCCGCGTCGAACACGCCCGCGGGCGGCGCGGTCGCCGCCGGCGGTGGGTTCAGCAGCGGATCGGTCACGGCGAGATCGGTCACCGCGAGCGGCGTCAGTCCGCGCGACAGCGCGATCTCGAACCAGCCGGAGACGGTGAGCACTTCGCGCTCGAAGTCGGTACCGGCGGTGCCGAGCGGGTGCGTCGCCGACGTCGGCGCGCGCGCGATCAGGCGCGTGAACGCGTCGTGCGCGTCGAGCGACGGCGCTTGTGCCGTGTTTTCCGAGAGCAGGTCGAGCCCGTACAGCAGCCACTGCTGCTGGTCGGACGTGAACGCGGTGATCTGCGCGACGGTGGCGGCGTCGAGCGCGGCGCCCGCATACGCTTGGTAGCGCGACTCGATCGCCGCCACGTAGCCCGACGGCGGGATGTTGATCAGATCGCCGTAGTTGATTTGCGCGTCGACGTTCCCGACGTGCAGCACGGCGCGTGAGACGACCGGCCCTGCGAGCGGCGCGAGCGCCCGCCGCGGGTCGAGCGCGAAGGCGTGCGCGTCAGCTTCCGACGGCGCGTGCGGGTCGGCGAGCGGAAGGGCGTGCAGCACGGTGCGGCCGGCGTGGCGGGCGTGCTGCACGACGTGCGCGAGCTCGTGCGCGATCAGCGCGCGGCCGGCGCGCGTGCCGGGCGAGAACTCGCCGGCGCCGAACACGACGTGATCGCCGGCCGTATAGGCGCGCGCATCGACGGCCTGCGCCGAGTCGACGGCCGGCGTGTCGTCGTGGACGCGGACGCGGCTGAAGTCGTGTCCGAAGCGGGGCTCGAAGATCGCGCGTGTGAGCGCATCGAGCGCGCGCCCGGGACGGCGCAGCTCGGCGTGCACCGCCGCCGGCGCGACGACGGCGTTCGTCCGTTCCCGCGCCTTCGAAGCCAGCATCACGCGAGGGCCTTCGCCGCGCCTCGCTACGGCACCGTCCAGGGCCGAAACCGCGGGTCGGCCCGGACCGGATCGAGCCGCGGATCGAGGACGAAGAACGCGCGGTCGGTCGAGTTACGGAAACGCAGCGCGCGCATCGCTTCGAGCGCGCGCGCGTAGTCGCCGGCGGTCACGAGGCCGAGCGCGAGGTCGCGCGCGGCGTAGCGGTCCGGCGGATCGGGTGCGATCGTGTGCCGCAGCGCCGCGAGCGCAGCGGCGTCGTGCGAGCGCGCGCCGGCGCCGGCGATCAGCACGCCGGGGTCCGCCGGTTCACCGCCGATGCGCTTCAAGGTGCGAAATGCTTCGACCGCGCGCGCCGCGTCGCCGTTCTGCTCGAGCGCCAGCCCGAGGAGAACCTGCGACTCGATGCGGCGCGGGTTCAGCGCGAGCGCTTCGCGCGCGTACGCGATCGCGTCGGGGAACCGGCGGTCGTAGTACGCCGCGCGCGCGAGCCAGCCGTAGGTCGCCGTCGCGACCGGCTGCAGCGCGACGGCACGTTCCAGCTCTAGCCGCGCGCGGTGCGGATCGCCGCGCACCAGCAGCAGGTTTCCGTACCATTCGTGCGCGAGCGCGTCGTTCGGATCGAGCGCGAGCGCGCGGCGGAACTCCGCGTCGGCGCGCACGTCGTCGTGCGCGAAGAGCCGCTCCGTCATCCCGAGCGAGGTGTGCGCGGCGGCCGAATCGGCTTCGCGCGCGACCGCTGCGTGCGCGTACCGCATCGCCTTCGCCGCGAGCGGCGGACACGGGTCCTCGTCGCACGTGTAGTCGTGCAGCGCGGTGTACGCGTCGGCGAGCCCGGCGTAGCCGAGCGCGCTGCGCGGCTCGCGCCGCACGACGTCCTCGAAATAGCCGACGCTGCGCTCGATCCCGGCGACGGTTCGCAGGTTCCAGTAATAACGGCCCATCGCGTAGGCGCGCGCGGCGTCGGGATCGAGCGCAAGCGTGCGCGGCGCGGCCGCCGGCGTCGCTCCACCGAGCGCGGTGAGCCCGAGCACGAGCGCCGCCGCCGCGGCGATCCGCCGCGAGAGCGCCGGCGGTGCGCGCCGGACCGCCGGACCGGTTGCGGCCGGCGCGGGCTCCAGCGTGACCGGCGCGACGAAACGGTAGCCGCGCCGGGCTGCGGTCTCGATCGCCGGCTCGAGGCCGTGCGCGTGCAGGACGCGCCGCAGGACGTAGACGTTCTGGGTGAGGTTCGCCTCTTCGACGAACCCGTCGGGCCACACGCGCTGCATCAGCTCGTCCTTGGTGACGAGCGTTCCCGCGCGCTGCACGAGTGCGAGCAGCGTCTCGACGACCTTCGGCCCGAGCGCGAGCGGCGCGTCGTCGACCGCGAGCAACAGCCGGCGCTCGTCGAGGCGGAAAGCGCCGAAACGGTACACGTTCTCGGTGGGATCGGGCGGCTGCGGCATGTTTTGATGCTTTTTTGAGGACGCAGGAAGGCGACGCCGCGTGAAATCGGTGGGTGAGCTTCGCGACCTTCCGACTTCGTCCCGCGGCGGCGGCCTTGATCGCGGCGGTCATCTTCACGGCGCCGCCGAGCCTGGCCGCGCCGACAGCAGTTCCCGCAGGAAGTACGACAGGGCCGTCCCGCGCGGACGCGCTCGCCGGCGTGTGGGCGAGCGAACGACGATTCGGGCCCGCCGTGAGCGGCGGCGACGTCGTGCTGGAACGGCAGGGTGCGGTTTGGACCGGAAGGACCGGCGCGCTGCGCGGACGCCTCGCGCCCGGCGCGTTCGGCGCGCTGCGCTTCGCGTTCGCCGGCGGAAGCGAGTTGCGAGTCCGCGAGCCGGCCGGCGGTGCGGTCGCGCAGTGGCTGCAGCCGAAGACGGCCGACGGCGAGCCGCGGTACGCATCGCCGGTGCGGCTGCGCGCCGCCGGCGGCGGAACTTTGCGCGGCGCGATCCGGCCGCTGCTGCACGTCGAGCACCTGTTTTTGGTCGTGCGGGCAACGGACGACGGCGGCGCGCAGGCGTTCATCCGCAACCCGGAGCACAACGCCGGCGCGGGCGTCGGCCTGCGAACCGTCGTTCGCGAGGGTGCGCGCCTGCGGCTCACGCGGCCCGGCAAACCGGATCTCTCCGGCCTCTATGACGCTCGCAGCGGGATGCTGACGCTCACGCTGCAGCTGGACGGCGTGACGTCGGCGTGGACGTTCACCCGCGCGACGGCGGCCGGCGCGGCGGCGTTCTACGCGCGCCCGGGCGTCCACGACTACCTGTATCGCCAACCGCGCGAGGACGGCGACGGCTGGCAAACTGCCTCGCTTGCCGCCGTCGGGCTGAACCAAACGAAGATCGCCGCCGTGATGAACGAGATACTGCGCGGCGGAACGCCGTCGCTGCGCGCGCCCTACATCCAAAGTGTCGTTATCGCGCGGCACGGCAAGCTGGTGCTCGACGAGTACTTCTACGGCTTCGGCGCCGATCGGCCGCACGACGTGCGCTCCGCCGGCAAGAGCGTTACGACGCTTCTCGTCGGCCGTGCGATTCAGGACGGCGCCCCGCTCGCGCCGCAGACTCCGGTCTACCCGCTCTTCCCCGAGTACGCGCCGTTCGCACATGATGATCCGCGCAAGGCGTCGATCACCGTGGAGCATCTGATGACGATGTCCGCCGGCTACGCCTGCGACGATAACGGCGACAACTGGGCCGGCGAGGACGCGATGCAGTCGCAGACGGCGCAGCCCCGACTGGTACAAGTGGACGCTCGATTTGCCGATGGCGTTCGACCCCGGCACGAAAGCGTACTACTGCAGCCCGGAGATCAACCTGCTCGGCGCGGTCGTGCAGAAGACCACGCGCGCGTGGCTGCCGGATTACTTCGCGAAGAAGTTTGCGGTGCCGATGCAGTTCGGGCGCTACGCGATGTGGCTCACCGAACCGCCGACCGACACTGCCTACATGGCCGGCGGCGACTACTTCCGCGCGCGCGACTTCCTCAAGTTCGGACAGCTCTTTCTGGACGGCGGCCGCTGGCACGGCGTCCCGATCATCGACGCGCGCTGGCTCGAGGAGTCGGCGAAGCCGCGCACCGCGATCGAGGGCGAGATCGGGCGGTACGGCTACGGCTGGCACGTCTTCGACGCGACGATCGGCGGGCGCACGTACCGGGCGATCAACGCCGGCGGCAACGGCGGCCAGCTCTTGACCGTGATCCCCGAGCTCGACCTCGCGATCATGATCACGGCCGGAAACTACGGCCAGTACCCGGTGTGGTCGAAGTTCATCGAGCGAACGATCCCCGACTTGGCGGCCGCCGCCGTGCCGGACAGCTGACGAGGGACCAACCCGAACAGGCCATTCACGCGCGCGGCCCGGAATATGTCTGCGTGCAATACGTGTACACGATGTACCGGGTCGGCAAGACGGTGCCGCCGAAGCGTCAGATCCTCAAGGACATCTCGCTCAGCTTTCTCCCCGGCGCGAAGATCGGGATCCTCGGCCTGAACGGCGCCGGCAAGTCCACGGTGCTGCGGATCATGGCCGGCGTCGACACCGACATCGACGGCGAGGCGATCCCGATGCCGAACATCAGCATCGGCTACCTTCCGCAAGAGCCGAAGCTCGATCCGGAGCGCACGGTGCGCGAGACGGTCGAGGAAGCGCTGAGCGGCCTGACCGCCGCGCGCGCGCGGCTCGACGAAATCTATGCAGCGTACGGCGATCCGG
>JAFAKB010000019.1 GCA_019235885.1 Candidatus Eremiobacterota bacterium
GCACCTCGAGGAAGACCTCCGCGCGTGGGACGCGCTCGCGAGAGAGGCCGCCGAGCCGCCGCAGCGCGGGCTCTTCCGCTACCGCCGCGAGGGCGTGAAGCACCACTACGATCCGGCGCTGCTGAAGAACCTGCGCAAGACGATCGTCGCGCGCGACGAGGCGGCGTTCCTCGCGCTCTCCGACCAGCTCGAGCAGCGCGAGACGATCGCGCTGCGCGATCTGGTCGAGCCGGTCCCGATCGGCGACCCCGTGCCGCTCGACGAGGTGGAACCGGAGGACGCGATCGCGGCGCGCTTCGTCACCGCGGCGATGTCGCTCGGCGCGCTCGGTCCCGAGGCGCACGAGGCGGTCGCGCTCGGCGCGAAGCTCGCCGGCGCGCGCAGCAACGGCGGCGAGGGGGGCGAGGACCCGACGCGCACGCTGAACGCGATCAAGCAAGTCGCGTCGGCGAGGTTCGGCGTCGCGCCCGAATACCTCGCGACCGCCGACGAGCTCGAGATCAAGATCGCGCAGGGCGCGAAGCCCGGCGAGGGCGGGCAGATCCCCGGCTTCAAGGTGACCGAGGAGATCGCCGTGCTGCGTGGCGCGGTGAAAGGGCAGTCGCTGGTCTCGCCGCCGCCGCACCACGACATCTACTCGATCGAAGATCTCGCGCAGTTGATCTACGACCTGCGCCGCGCGAACGCGAAGGCGAAGATCGCGGTGAAGCTGGTCGCGCAGTCGGGGATCGGGTACGTCGCGAGCGGCGTCGCGAAGGCGCGCGCCGACATCGTGCACGTCGCCGGCCACGACGGCGGCACCGGCGCCTCGCCGCTCGGCTCGATCAAGCACGCGGGCTTGCCGTGGGAGCTGGGGCTCATCGAGACGCACCACACGCTGGTGGCGAACGGGCTGCGCGGCCGCGTCGCGATCCGCGTCGACGGCGGCTTCAAGACCGGCCGCGACGTCGTGCTCGCCTCGATGCTCGGTGCCGACGCGTTCGCGTTCGGCAGCGCGCTGCTGGTCGCGCTGGGCTGCATCTACGCGCGACAATGCCATCAGAACACCTGCCCGGTCGGGATCGCGACCCAGGACGCCGCGCTGCGCGGGAAGTTTCCCGGCTCGGCGGAGGACGCGGAGACGTTCCTGCGCTTCGTCGCGCGCGACGTGCGGCGGCGGCTCGCCGCGCTCGGCGCGCGTTCGCTCGCCGAGATTCGCGGCCGCGGCGATCTGGTGCGCCCGCGCTACGACCGCGCGCAGGGGATCGACCTCGACGAGCTGCTGCGCTTGCCGGAGACGCGCGCGCCGTTCGACTTCGCGCGGACCGACGACGCGCACCTCGACGACGAAGCGGTCTCGGGCGAAACGCAGCGCATCACGCCGGCGGACCGCGCCGTCGGCGCGCGGCTCGCGTACGACGCCGTCGTGCGCAAAGCGCGCGGCGAGCACGTCGCTCCGGCGGCGTACCGCTATCGCGGCAGCGCGGGGCAGAGCTTCGGTGCGTTCATCACCGCCCCGCTGACGCTCGAGCTCGACGGCGAGGCGAACGACGGCGCCGGCAAAGGGATGAGCGGCGGGACGCTGATCGTGCGCGGCGCTGGGAGCGCCGACGAGCCGGCCGTCGGCAACGCGTGCTTCTACGGCGCGCGCGGCGGCGAGGCGTTCGTGCGCGGCGCGGCCGGCGAGCGGCTCGCGGTGCGCAACAGCGGCGCGACGATCGTCGTGGAAGGCGCCGGCGACCACGCCTGCGAGTACATGACGAAGGGCACCGTCGTGATCCTTGGCGCGACGGGACGAAATCTCGCAAGCGGGATGACCGGCGGCGAGTTGTTCGTGCTGCAAGCGCATGCGATGCGGCTCGGCCCCACCCCGCTCGTCGCGCACGAGCTGGACGAGGTCTCACGCGCGCGGCTGCGCGATTTGTTGCGGCGTCATTACGAGGCGACCGGCTCGCCGCGCGCGCTGGAGTATCTGGACGAACGCGCCGGCGCGCTCGACGCGTTCGTCCGTTTTGCGGTCGAGGCGGCTAGTACGTCGAGCCCGGCGGCTTCGGCGGTTCCGGCGGCGGCGGGGGCGGTGGAGTCGGCGGCGTCCCCGGCGCGGATTTCTGCGTCGCGGACTGCACGGCGCTGAACGTCGCGTCGGCCGCTTTGCGCGCCTGATCGGCGAAGATCGAGAGGTGCTGCTGCGCCTGCGCGGTGCCGGCTTCGAGAACGGTCTTGCCGGTGGCGATGAACGCGCCCGCGTGCTGCATCGCCGCGTTGGCCTGCTCTTGCGCCGCGGCGGTGAGGTGCGGCGTCTGCTCGATGAGCGTCTTCTGGAGCTCTTGCGCCTTGGCGACGCCCTGCTGCACCAGCGGCGTCGCCTGCTCGTAGCCCTTTTGCATCGCATCGGCGGCGATTTGCTGGAGCTGCTTCGCCTGCTCCATCGCCCGGTTGAAGAAAGAATCCATGTGCTTCGTCTCTCCTACGGCGCGGCGTCCCCGCCATGGACGGTGAGAACCCAGCGCAGCGCGCGTGCGTATTGGTCGAGCTCGCGCACCGTCCGGCGCAGCCAGCGGAACGCGGGGTCGGTACGCTGATCCGTACCCGATCCCGATTCCACCTGTTTCACGAAGGCCCGGATCGCCGCCAGCTGCTCCTCGATCCCGTCCCAGCGCGCGCGCAGCGTCGCCTCGGAGGCGTCGGGAAGCCGGTCGAGGACCGGCGGCGCCGGCCGCCCCTCGAACCGCACGCAGAACTCCAGCCGCGCCAGCGTGTAGTCGCTCGAGCCTCGGATGAAGCTTGCCAGGAGGTTAACGAGGCGCGGGTTCATTTTAACGGCGCTCCGCCCCAGGCTCCGCGCCCCCCATGCTGCGCATGGGGCCCCCATACTTTGAGCGCGCTCGCGATTACTATCTTAGCGGGATTCCCCGAGGGCGCGCTACATTGAACACTGTCGTGAGTCATCGGTACGTGATCGTCGGGAACGGGTTTGCAGGAACGACCTGTGCGGAGCAGCTCCGCAAGGCCGATCCTGCTTGTTCCATCGTCCTTTTCGCGGACGAGCCGTACTGTCTCTACAACCGGATCGCGCTGCCGCCGATGCTTCGCAAGCAGGTGACCGAGCAGAAAGTGATCATGCGCGACGTCGCCTGGCACCAGAAGCTCAACATCGACCTGCGGCTCTCGACCCGCGTCGACACGCTGAACGTCGCCGAGAAGACCGTCGTGGCGAACGGGAGTGAGGAGCCGTTCGACGCGCTCTTGCTCGCGACCGGCGGTCGTCCGAACCCGTCCACCGCGCCCGGCGCGCTCGGCGCCGGCAACGTCTACAACTTCCAGTACATGGACGACACGAAGGCGATCTCGCACGCGCTCGAGACGGCGAAGGTCGCGGTCGCGGTCGGCGGCTCGTTCATCGCCTACGAGCTGGCGGAAGCGTTCGTCTCGCGCGGCGTCGAGACGCACTGGCTGATTCGCGGGCCGCGTTTCTTGCGCCGCATGCTGGACGAGATGGCCGGCGAGCTGTTGCACGACGCCGCGCGCGCCGACGGCGTGCACCTGCACTTCGGCGAGGAAGTGCGCGAGCTCGTGCGCTCGAACGGCGCCGTGTCGAAGCTCGTGACCACCAGCGGCGAAACGATCGAGACCGACTTGGTCGGCATCGGGCTCGGCCTGACCATCAACATGGAACTGTGTGAAGGAACGCCGATTCGAACGCGCACCGGGATCATTACCGACGAGCATCTCGAAACCGACGTTGCAGGGATCTTCGCCGCCGGTGACGCGGCCGAGTTCTACGACCCGATCGCGGAGCAGCACTACCGAATGGGGACCTGGAACAGCGCCGGCGCGCACGGCAAGCTCGCGGCGCACAACATGGCCGCATACGCGAACGGCGGCGAGCGGAAGATCTTCGACACCGTCCCGGAGTACAGCTCGCTGGTCTTCAGCGGGCAGACGATCACGCAGTTCGGCCTCTCGCCCGAGTACCGCGACGACATCGAGACCGAGATGCACGTCGAGAAGGACAAGGGCTGGTACCGCGCGCTCTACTTCCTCGACGACCGCTTCGTCGGCGCCGTCCTGATCGGCAAGGGTAATCGGGCCGGCAAGCGGCGCTACCTGGAGGCGATCAAGACCAAGGCCCGCTTCCCGAAGGAGAGCCGGCGCGAGCTCTTGAGCTGGACCGCTGAGTAGCAGCCCTTCCTCTTGCGCATCGAACATATGTTCGATACCATGACGGTCCCATGGAATGCACTTGCCCGGGGTGGGGCTGGTGATCGTCGGCATCCGGCTGCCGTGCTTCCGGCTCGCGGCCGCGCTCAGGCGCGTTCCGGACCCTGACGCCGCGGCCGTCCTGGTCGAGCGGTTCGGCGGAAGGCGCGTCGTCGAGGCGACCGCGCGCGCGGAGGCCGCCGGCGTGCGGCCGGGGATCTCCGTGCGTGAGGCCGTCCGGCTTGCGCCGCGCGCCGTCGTGGCGCTGGACGATCCGGTGCGCGCCGCGGTCGCGTGGCGGCGCGTCCTCGACCTGCTGCGGGCGCTCCCCGGAGCGGTCGCAGACGGCGGTCCGGGGCTGGCGTTCCTGACGCAGTGCCCCGCGCAGGCGCCTGAGCGCTGGTTCACGCGCGTACGCGATCGCCTGCACGCAACGGGCCTCGCCGTGCGCTGCGGCGCGGGCCCCAACCGCTTCGTCGCCTACGTCGCCACGCACCGCGCCGCCGATGCGATTTGCCTCCCCGGACGCGAAGCGGCGTTCGTTGCCGACGCGCCGCTGGAGCTGCTCGCGCTCGACGCCGGCATCGCGCTGCGCCTGCGATTGCTCGGCGTGCGCACGCTGGGCCAGCTCGCGGCGCTCTCGCCACGACAGCTGGAGCGTTTCGGTGAAGAGGCAGCCCGGCGCTGCGCGCTCGCGAGCCGCGGCTACGAGGAGCCCGAGACCGCCGCCGGCGTGTGATAGCGCAGGCGGAGCGCGCTGTGGTCGCGCTCGCCGTCCCCGCGCGCGATCAGCTCGTCGAAATGCGCGCGCACGAGCTTTGCGGCGTCCAGATCGAGGCCGTGCTCATCGCCCGCGTTCGCCGCAATGCTCATGTCCTTGCGGTGCAGTCGCGATTTGAAGCCGGGGTTGAAGGTGCGGTCGATCATGCGCTGGCCGTGGACGTCGAGGATCTTGCTCTGCGCGAAGCCGCCCAGCAGCGCGGCGCGCACCTTGACCGGATCGACGCCGGCCGCTTCGGCGAGCGCGAGCGCCTCGGCGACCGCTTCGATCGTCACCCCGACCACGATCTGATTGCACGCTTTCGTGACCTGTCCCGCGCCGAGCGCGCCGACGTGCACGATGTTCTTCCCGAGCGCCTCGAAGATCGGTTTCGCGCGCGCGAACGCCTCGTCGCTCCCGCCGACCATGATCGAGAGCGCCGCGTCGATCGCGCCCTTCTCGCCGCCACTGACCGGCGCGTCGAGCGAGGTGACGCCTTTCTTCGCGAGCTCGTCCGCCACGCGTTTGGTCGTCGCCGGCGCGATCGTGCTCATGTCGATCCACAGCGCGCCGGTTCGGATGCCGGCGATGATCCCGTCGTCGCCGAGCGCGACCGACGCGACGTCGGGCGAGTCCGGCAGCATCGTAATGACCACGTCGCTGCGCGCGGCGACATCGCGCGGCGTCTCGCCGGCTTGCGCACCGTCCGCGACGAGCTCGTCGACCGGACCGCGCGAGCGGTTCGAGACTGTCAGCGAGTAGCCGGCCTTCAGCAGGTTGCGGGCCATCGGCTTGCCCATGATGCCCAGGCCGATGAAGCCGATCGTCGGAAGCGCTTGCGCGGACATTGTTACGGTGCTGCGACCTCGTGCGTGCGAACGGTGCCGATCCACGCGAACGTGTCGGGGACCGGCTTCGAGGGACGGTATTCCAGACCGACCCAGCCGCCGTATCCGACCTCGTCGAGGACCGGCAAGATCCTTTCGTAGGTGAGCTCGCCGGTCCCCGGCTCGTTGCGGCCGGGGCTGTCGGCGATCTGCACGTGCCCGAACGTCGCCGAGTGCGCGCGGATCGTGGCGATGACGTTTCCTTCGGTGCGCTGGGCGTGATAGACGTCGTGCTGTAGCTTAAAGTTGCGCGCGCCGGTCTCCGCGATCAGACCGAGCCCTTCGGCGGTCGAGCCGACGATGAAGCCGGGTGTCTCGATGCGGTTGAGCGGCTCGACCAGCAGAGTCACGCCGACGGTGTCGAGCGCGCGCGCCGCGTAGCGCGCGTTCTTCAGCAGCGTCGCGCGCGCATAGGCTGCGTCGCGGTCGGGTCGGGCGATGGAACGAAAGGTTGGCGGAGAAGCGCGGCATTCGGTAGCCCCCGTTGTTCGACGCGATCACATCGCGACGTTTTCTTCTGCTCCTGACGCCGAATCTGCTTGGCTGCGGCGAGCCGCAGGGTACTTGCTTAAAGGGGCATCACAAGCTACTATTAAATCCGCCAATCGAGGCTGGCCGGGCAGTTGCCGGCCTCGAGGCACGATTGGAGCAACAAAATGGGTGATCCAAAAGAGACGTCAGCGACGCATGACTGTCCAGACCTCGGAAGCGATAGCTTTCCTTGCGTCGATAAGGGCGAGCCCAAGGGGCACGCTATTTTTCAGTCGGGCGACGACAACCCAATGCATGTAGCGGTGTTCGTACGGCCGTGCCCGGGCGGCTCCGTGGATGTCGTGGGGGGCGCGCCAAAACCGAAGGTTGGCGACGATCCCAACAAGCCGCACAAAGCCGAGCGACTTACCGCGGACAGCCCGCAGACATTGGTCGTTCGGGGCGTAACGGTCGGTATTACCTGTCGCGGGGGAGGCCAGGGGACCTGTAGCTATCGTATCGTCAAAATCTGGTAGACGGCAACGACGTAGGGGATATCGTGTCCGCGATTGACCCCGGCCCGAGGACGGGGTACGGTTACCCTATGCACGTCCGCGAAGGAGAACGCCGCATCGAGAGCATTGCCGGCGACGTTCGCAAAGCGCTCGGCGACGCGGCGCTGCAAGCGCAGTTCGCGCTGATTGTCGGCGCGAAGAACGCGATCGTCTCGGAGAGCCAGCTGCGGACGTACGAGTGCGACGGGCTGCTCGGCTATCGGGTGCGCCCGCAGATCGTCGTGCTCCCCGGTTCGACCGAAGAGGTCGCGGCTTGCGTGAAGCTCGCCCGCGAGCTGAACCTGCCGGTCGTTCCGCGCGGCGCCGGCACCGGACTCTCGGGCGGCTCGCTGCCGAGCGAAGGCTCGGTCGTGATCGGCTTGTCGCGGATGAAGAAGATCCTCGAGGTCGACCTGCCGAACCGCGTTGCGCGCGTGCAGCCCGGCGTGATCAACCTCGACATCACCCGCGCGCTCGAGGGCGACGGTTGGTACTACGCTCCCGACCCGAGCTCGCAGAGCGTCTGCACGATCGGCGGCAACGTCGCGGAGAACTCCGGCGGCGCGCACTGCTTGAAGTACGGCTTCACGGTGAACCACGTGCTCGGCCTGACGCTGGTGCTGCCGGACGGCGAGGTCGTGCAGCTCGGCTCGCGCGCCGGCGAGCCGGACGCGCTCGGGTACGACTTGGTCGGCGTCGTCGTCGGCAGCGAAGGGATGACCGGGATCGTCACCGAGGTGCTCGTGCGCGTGCTGCGCACCGCCGCGCGCACGCAGACGCTGTTCGCAACGTTCCCGTCGACCGACGAAGCCGGCGACGCGGTCTCGCGGATCATCGGCGCCGGAATCGTTCCGGCGGCGATCGAGATGTGCGATCAGCTCGCGATCGAAGCGATCGTCAAGGCGACCGGCGTCGACTGGCCGCTCGACGTCGGCGCGCTGCTGCTGATGGACGTCGACGGCGTCGACGCCGAAGTCGAAGAGACCGCCGCGCGCGCGTACGATCACCTGCGCGCGGCTGGGGCGCTGGTGATCCGAGCCCCGCGCGACGAAGCGGAGCGCGCGCTGGCGTGGAAAGGCCGCAAGTCCGCGTTCGCGGCGATGGGCCGCATCTCGCCGAACTACCACGTACAGGACGGCGTCATCCCGCGCAAGGACATCGCGCCTGTGCTGCGCGAGATCGCCGCGCTCGGCGCGAATGCAGGCCTGCGCATTGCAAACGTCTTCCACGCCGGTGACGGCAACTTGCACCCGCTGGTGCTGTACGACGGACGGATTCCGGGCCAGGAGCAGATCGCCGAGCTGGTCGCGGGCGAGATTTTGCGCGTCTGCCTGCGCTACGGCGGCTCGGTGACCGGCGAGCACGGCGTCGGCCACGACAAGGCGTGCTACCTCGGCGAGCAGTTCAACGCCGACGACCTCGAGACGATGCAGATGGTCCGCGCCGCATTCGATCCCGAACGGCGCTTCAACCCGGAGAAGGTGTTTCCGACGCCGCGGCTGTGCGGCGACAAGCCGGGCGCGTACGTGGCGCACCCGGCCGAAGTCAGCGGCGAAGCCGGGCGCGGCTGATGTCGGCCATCAGCGTCGCGGGCGTCGAGCCGCGCGAGGTCGTCACGCCGCGCACGATCGAGGAGCTCGCCGGGATCGTGCGCGCGCTGCACGCGGAGCGCAAGCCGTTCGCGTTCGTCGGCGGCGGGACGCACTTGGAGCTCGGCAATTCGCCGCGCGCGCTCGACACCGTCGTGCGCACGACCGCGCTCGACGCCGTCGTCGACTACGCGCCCGAAGACCAGACGATCACCGTCGAAGCGGGGATGACGCTCGGCGAGCTCGACCGCGTGCTGGCCGAGCACGGTCAGATGTTGCCGCTCGACGTCGCCGACCGCGAGCGCGCGACCGTCGGCGGCACCGTCGCGACGAACGTCTACGGCCGGCGGCGCCAGCGCTACGGCACCGCCAAAGATCTGATCGTCGGCGTCGGCATCGTGCGCCCCGACGGCGTGCGCGCGCGCGGCGGCGGCAAGGTGGTGAAGAACGTCGCTGGGTTCGATCTGCCGAAGCTGATGGTCGGCTCGCTCGGCACGCTCGGCGCGATCGCGACGGTGACGTTCCGGCTGTATCCGATTCCGAAGTCCACGCGCGCCGCCGTGCTGCGCTTCGAGCACGAAGCGTCGATCGACGAAGCGCTGCGCGCGTTGGTCGCGTGCCGGCTCGAGCCCGAGTCGGTTGCACTGTACAACGACCGCGCGCTGGTCGTGACGTTCGTGGGTACCGAGCCGGGTGTCGCCGAGCAGATGCGCACGCTGCTCGAGCAGATCGTCCCCGGGGCGGAAGCCGATGCCGCGGAGCTCACCGAGCTCGAGCGCGAAGCGTACGAGCAGCGCGAGCGCGCGGTGCGCCGCGACGGCCCGTGGCGCTTGCGCGTCATCGCGCCGCCGTCCGAGCCGGTCGCGACCGTCGCCAACACGATTCCCGCCTCACCGCTCGCCGTTCCCGTCGCCTACCCGATGCTCGGCGTTTCCCTGCACGCGCTCAGCGACGCAACGTTCGCCGGCGGTTCCGACGCAACGCCCGACTGGCACGTCCGCGACCTGCGCGCGACCGTCGCCGCCGGCACGCACAACCGCGGCCACGTCGTCTTCGACGCAATGCCCGACGCAGCGCGCGGTTTGGTCGACGCCTGGGGCCCGCCCCCGCCGTCGTTCGCGCTGATGCAAGCGCTGAAGCACAACTTCGATCCGCTCGGCTTGTGCAATCCAGGTCGCTCCGTAGGCGGACTCTAAGTGTGGCTCGGGCGGGTCAGTAAGCGGAACGCACTCGCATGCTTCGAGGGGCTCGGGGAAACTTAGGACTATGCGTCGCTCGACGAACTACATCGGTATCGGCATTGCTTTAGGCGCCGGCTTAGGCCTCGTGTTCCACAGCATCGCGATCGGCGTTGCCATCGGGGTCGCCGTCGGTGCCGCGGCCAGCGCGGCGGCCGCGCGTCGCGGGCGGTGAATAGGCGAGGATCGTGAAGATGCCCGACGTGACCGAGACTCGGCCGGCGAGTTCCACCATCGAAGCCGGCCCGCGAACGTACGACTCGTTGCTGGCAGACTGCGTGCACTGCGGGTTCTGTTTGCCGGCGTGTCCTACGTACGTCTCCTGGGGGGAGGAGATGGACTCGCCGCGCGGGCGGATCGACTTGATGAAGGGCGTCTCCGACGGGGTGATCGCGCTCGACGAGGTCATGCGCGGGCACATCGACGCATGCCTGGGCTGCATGGCGTGCGTGACCGCGTGCCCGTCGGGCGTGCGCTATGATTTGTTGATCGAGGCGACGCGCGAGCGCGTCGAGGAGCTGCCGCGCTCCGCCGAAGATCGCGCCTTCCGCGAGTTCGTGTTTTCGGTCTTTCCGTATCCGAAGCGGCTGCGCGCGCTGATCCCGGGACTGTGGCTCGGAACGAAGCTCGGCCTTACGCGGCTCGCCGCGGGGCCGCTCGGCAAGCTGCTGCCGGCGCGGCTCCGGCAGCTCACGACGATGGCGCCCGCGATCAATCTGCGCGAGTCGTTCAGCGCTTTGCCGCCGTTCACGCCGGCGAAGGGCGAGACGCGCGCGCGCGTAGCGCTGGTTGCCGGCTGCGTGCAGCGCGCGTTCTTTCCGAACGTCAACGCGGCGACGATTCGCGTGCTGAGCGCCGAGGGCTGCGAGGTGATCGTGCCGCGCGGCCAAGGCTGCTGCGGCGCGCTTTCGCTGCACAGCGGGCGCACCGAAGAGGCGAAGCGCTTCGCCCGCTCGCTGATCGCGCACTTCGAGCGCGAGCGCATCGGCGCGATCCTGATCAACGCGGCCGGTTGCGGCTCGACGCTCAAACAGTACGGCGAGCTGTTCGCCGCCGATGACGGGTGGCGCGCGCGCGGCGAGGCCTTCGCCGAGAAGGTGCGCGACATCAACGAGTTCCTCGCCACGCTGGAGCCGCGCGCGCCGCGCAAGCCGCTGCCGCTCCGGGTCGCGTATCACGACGCCTGCCACCTCGCGCACGCGCAGCGCGTCCGCACGCAGCCGCGACAGCTGTTGCGCACGATCCCGGAGCTCGAGCTGCTCGAGATCCCTGACGGCGACCAGTGCTGCGGGAGCGCCGGGACGTACAATCTCTTCCAGCCGAAGTCGGCGCACGAGATCGGCGTCCGCAAGGTCGACAACGTGCAGAGCGTCGCGCCGGATCTCGTCGCCAGCGCTAACCCGGGCTGTACGCTGCAGATGCAGTCGGTGCTGCGCGAGCGCGGCGAGACGCTGCGCGCCGCGCATCCGGTCGAGCTGCTCGACGCCGCGATCAACGGCACGCCGCTGCCGTAGTGGCGTTCTCCGTCCCGCCCGCGTACGAGGAGCTCGCGGCGGCGTGGCGCGCGCTGCGTCCGCTCGGCGTGCGGGTGCGCGAGATCGCCTGCGTCGGCGCACCGCGCACGCTGCTGATCGCCGAGCTCGGCGACGCGAGCGCGCCGGCGATCTCGATCTCGGCCGGCGTGCACGGCGACGAGCCGGCCGCGCCCTGGGCGCTGCTGTCTATCGTGCGCGACGGGCTGCTCGACGGGCGCTTCGCGTACCGCATCTGGCCGTGTCTGAACCCGAGCGGCTATTACGCCGGGACGCGTTTCAACGCCGACGGCGACGACGTCAACCGCAGCTTCTCGCGTGGTGGAACGACGCCGGAAGCGCGCGCCGTCCTCACCGCCAACCGCGACCGCAGGTTTGTTTTCGCGCTCGACCTGCACGAAGACTACGAAGCCGACGGCTGCTACGTCTACGAGCCGCTCCGGCCCGGCTTCGCGCCGCACTTCTCCCCGCACGTCGTGCGCGCGCTCGACGACGCCGGCGTCCCGGTGCAAGACCTCGACGAACGGTTCGACCTGGGCGCGCCGTCCGGTCACGATCCGGCGGATTTCTACCGCCTCACGCGCGGCACCGTGCTGGTCGACTACGAAGCGGAGATGAAGCTGTTCGCGGGTCTGCCGGGCTCGCTTGCGCTCATGTACCGGGGGACGCCGGCCGCGCTGACGTTCGAGTCGCCGCTTCCGCGCCCGTGGAACGTGCGCATCGCCGCCCACCGCGTCGCGGTGACGGCGGCGCTGGCCGTCCTTCCACACGTTCAGGACGACACAGAAAGCTCAGGGTGACGTGAACGCCGGAGCCGGGGAGCCGTAGGGCTGGTCCGCGAACCTCGGCGAGTCATGCCTCAGCGCGATTCTCTCGAAGTCGACGTCCTGTTCGTCGGGGCCGGGCCGGCCTCGCTCGGCGGCGCGATCCGCCTTCAACAGCTCGCCAAAGCGGCGAACGTGGAGCTCGCCGTCATGGTGATCGAGAAGGGCGGCGAGATCGGGAACCACGGGTTCTCCGGCGCCGTCGTCGACCCGAAGTCGCTCACCGAGCTCTTCCCCGGCGAAGACATCGCCGGCGGGCTCGACACGCCGGTCACCAGCGATGCGCTGTGGTTTCTCACCAACGGCGGACGCATCAAAGCGCCGTTCATCCCGCCGGTGCTCAACAACCACGGCAAGTACGTCGCCTCGCTCTCGAACCTGACGAAGTGGCTGGCGGCGAAAGCGGAAGAGCTCGGCGTCGACGTCTTTCCGGCGTTCCCGGGACAAGAGCTGTTGTGGAACGGCGACCGCGTCGTCGGCGTGCGCGTCGGCGACAAAGGCGTCGCGCACGACGGCTCGCACAAGTCGAACTACGAGCCCGGCCCGGACCTCACCGCGAAAGTCGTCGTCCTCGGCGAAGGCCCGCGCGGAACGCTGAGCAAGACCGCGATCGCGCGGCTGGGGCTCGACAAGGACCGCGATCCGCAAGTCTACGCGGTCGGCGTCAAGGAACTGTGGCAGGTTCCCGGCCGGCTCGCCGCGGGGAGCGTGATCCACACGCTCGGCGCGCCGCTCTGGAACACCTTCGGCGGCGGCTGGATCTACGGAATGACCGGCGACGTCATCGATATCGGGCTGGTCACCGGGCTCGACTACGCCGATCCGACGACCGATCCGCACGACAACTTCCAGCGCTTCAAGCTGCACCCCGCGATTCGCGCGCTGCTCGAGGGCGGCGAGATGATCCGCTACGGCGCGAAGGCGATCCCCGAAGGCGGCCTGCACGCGATGCCGCGCTTCTACGCCGACGGGCTGTGCATCGTCGGCGACTCGGCGGGATTCCTCAACGGGCTGCGGCTCAAAGGGATCCACCTCGCGATGAAGTCGGGGATGATGGCCGCCGAGGCGATCTTCGACGCGGTTCAGGCCGGCGACACCTCGGCCGGCAAGCTGAAGGCGTACGAGGACAAGTTCGCCGACTCGTGGGCGCGTGCCGAGCTGCACGCGGCGCGCAACTTCCACCAGGGGTTCGGCAGCGGGATCTGGGGCGGGCTGATCAACGCGCAGCTGAGTTTGATGAGCGGCGGGCGCGGCTTCGGGATCAAGGACAAGCTCGCCGGCGAGCACGGCTACGCGCGGATGAAGAAGCTCGACGAGCTGACGCCGACGCAGGTGACGAGGCGCGTCGTCCCCGACGGCAAGCTGACGTTCGACAAGCTGACCGACGTCTTCAAGTCGGGGACGATGCACGACGAGGACCAGCCGCCGCACCTGCACGTCTCCGACACGAACATCTGTGCCGACCGCTGCACCGTCGAGTACGGCAACCCGTGCCAGTACTTCTGTCCGGCGAAGGTCTACGAACCGCTCTTCCAGCAGCAGGATGGGACGGTCCAGGGACGATTGCAGATCAACTTTGCCAACTGCGTTCATTGCAAGACGTGCGATATCATGGACCCGTATCAAATCATCACGTGGGTACCACCGCAAGGCGGTGAGGGTCCGGTCTATACGGGGATGTGAACGTGAACGAGATGACGGTCGAAGAGCTGAAGGCGC